>JAGTUV010000262.1 GCA_018224305.1 Gemmatimonadota bacterium | reverse complement strand
CTGCCCCTCCAGTGCGAGCAGGCGGAGTGGAGCCAGGTAGATGCCCGAGTCGCTCGCCGCAAGCTCGTTCAGCGCACGCCACGTCTTCCCGCTGTTCGTCGGCCCCGCGTACATGACGAGTTCGCGCTTCAGAGAGCGGGCCATCGGGAAGTACTGGCGGTACGCAATGAGCCCGCGCTCCTCGACCAGCACGCGGACCCGCTCGCGCTCGCCGGCCTCTTGGTCAAGCGGACCAATGCGGTACTCGATCTCCTCGAGCGCGGCCGGCATATCCTCCGCATCCCTGATCGCACGCAGCACCAGGCGGCGCAGACCACGAGCGTCGTAGAGCGGCCGTGACACGCGCTCCGCGACGATCCGGTCGATGCGCTCCGCGGCCGATTGCGTCTCTGCACGCGCGAGATCGAGCTGCGCGTTCAGCGCCGGCCGGGCCTCCTCGATGAACTCATGCGCGCTCCGCGTCAGCAATGATCGCTCGAGCGCTCCACCGACCAGCCGGCCCGCCACAGGCACTGTGTACGTGGAGCCGTCAATGACGATGTCGGCCTCATCCGCAATGCTGAAGCGCACGGTTCCGTGCAGATCGTCGATACGGATCTCCGGCGCCAGTTCGACGACGGCGCGGGCACGGGCCGAGCCGGCGGCGTCGATTGCGGCCTGCCGGATCCGCTTCTCCAGCTTGCGCAGCGACGCGCCCGGCGTCGACATGCGCGCCAGCGCCTCGTCCAGCAGCGTCCAGCGCTGCGGCCCATCGATGGTCCGGAGCAGGTCCGCCATGCGGGACGCCGCACCCTCGATGAGATCGTTCGTCTCACCACCGATCAGGGGACGCCGGGCGGCCGCATCCAGCAGCGCCTGCCTCAGGTCCTCACTGCCTCCTTCACTCACCCGCTGCCTCCATTTCAGCCCGACCTGTGCAAGAAGCCTGCACACCTGGCCGTGTGCAAGGATCCGCACCTCGCCCGTCATCCAGTCAGATACAGCACGATCACACAGAACGGCACGTACCGCGTGCCGGGAGGCATTCATGAAGCTCATCGCGCTCGTACTGCTCGTTCCGATCGCCGTGGCCGCCGCGCACCGTCCCGCGCCGTCAGCCATTGATAGTGACACCGTCGTCACCGGCCGTGTGACCGACGCCGCGTCCGGCGGGGCGCTGTCGCGTGTTCAGGTCTCCCTCGACGGCCATGCGGAGGGCGCCCTCTCCGATACCGACGGTGTATTCGAGTTCACCGTTCCCGCAGGCCTCAGTGGAACACGCGTCACCATCAGCGCACGCCACATCGGCTATGAAGCGTCGAGCGTCACACGCCGGGTGCGCGGAGATACCATACGCGTCGATTTCGCCTTGAAACAGGCGGCCATGAAGCTGAACCCGCTCGTGATCTCCGAAGCCGCCTCTGCGGTGCCCCAGATGGACGGTAGAACCCGCATGACATACATCGCTGGCGCGCCCGCCCACCCGGGGATGACGGTGCGCATGGTGGACCCTGACTGGAATACGGAGAACTACGATGTCATCAATGAGAATGAGTTCCGCAGCGTCACCGCCGAGCCGCTTTCGACCTTTTCCATCGATGTCGATCGCGCGTCCTACAGCAATGTCAGGCGCATGATCCGGAGCGGGTCACTGCCGCCGAAGGATGCAGTCCGCATCGAGGAGATGATCAACTACTTCCCGTACACACCGGTCGCGCCGTCGGCGGGCGAGCCGTTCTCGGTCGTAACGGAAATGATTCGTGCGCCATGGCAGCCGCGGCATCATCTCGCACGCATCAGTCTCCACGCCGAACGTGTGGATCTCGAGGACATGCCGCCCAACAACCTCGTGTTCCTGCTCGATGTGTCCGGTTCCATGATGCCGGCGAACAAGCTGCCATTGCTCAAGAAGGCAATGCGCATGCTCGTCGCGGAGATGCGGCCGCAGGACCGCATCGCGATCGTCGTGTATGCCGGCAGCGCCGGGCTGGCACTGGAGTCGACATCCGGAGCCGAGAAGGGCCGGATCCTCGAGGCAATCGAGGGTCTCGAGGCCGGCGGCTCGACGGCCGGCGGCGCCGGCATCCGGCTCGCGTACGACGTCGCGCGCGCCAACCATCTCGCGAACGGTAACAACCGCATCATCCTGGCGACGGATGGCGACTTCAACATCGGTGTGTCGAGCGATGCCGAGATGGTTCGCCTGATAGAGCAGAAGCGCGAGCAGGGCACGTTCCTGACCGTGCTCGGATTCGGCATGGGCAACCTGAAGGACAGCCGGCTCGAGAAGATCGCCGACCACGGCAATGGCAACTACGCATACATCGACGACCTGGCGGAAGCACGCAAGGTGCTCGTATCGGAGATGGGCGCCACGCTGCTCACGGTCGCGAAAGACGTGAAGGTGCAGATCGAGTTCAACCCGAAGCTGGTGAGGGCCTACCGTCTCATTGGTTACGAGAACCGTCTGCTGGCGAACGAGGATTTCGACGATGACGGGAAGGACGCCGGTGAGATCGGCGCCGGGCACACCGTCACCGTGCTCTACGAGATCGTGCCGGTGGGTGTGGAGGGCACCGTGGCTGTGCGGGAGCCGGGCGACCTGCGCTATCAGCGGCCGGCCGCAGCCGTCGGTTCGGCACCATCGAATGAACTCGCATTCGTGAAGCTGCGCTACAAGCAGCCGACGGGGAGCACGAGCCGGCTGATGGAGCGCGCGATGCGGCCGGAACTGTCGCGCGGATCCGAGGACATCCGGTTCGCCGCCGCGGTCGCGGCGTTCGGCATGCTGCTGCGTGATTCCGACCACCGGGGCAGCACGTCGTTCGACCTGGTGACGTCGCTCGCGACCGACGCTGTGGGCGCCGACACGGACGGCCATCGCCGCGGGTTCCTGCAACTCGTCAGTGACGCGCGGAGGCTGAGCACCGTTGCAGTCGGTGACGATGGTCGGTGATCGGCGGCATCCCCACAGGCCCGCTGTCTGCCAGCGCTCCGGTGACAGCGGGCTTGGGTCACATGCCCGCGGTCCGCTGTGTCGCTGCCGTGCCCGGTGACAGCGGGCTTTGGTCACATGCCCGCGGTCCGCTGTGTCGCTGCCGCGCCCGGTGACAGCTGTAGCCCGACAGACAGCGCACGCCGGTCACCGAGCGACATGGCGGTCCGCAGGATGATGACGCGGCTCCGATGAAGGGATGCATCAATACCCACGTCTGCGGCGAGCGCCAGGCCGAACGACTCATCCGGACGGTCCGCGCCGAAGTATCCTTCCAGAACGACCCGCGCCGACGTGTACGGCTGGAACCACACGTTGTCGCCGGTGAACACCCGTCCGGCCGCGACACCGACGGGCAGACCGGCGGAGTAGTAGTCGCCGTACGACGCGCCGAACCCCGATGTCCAGACGACGTCGAGAGGGAACGTGACGGAGTGCTCGTACATCGGTACGGCGATGTCGATGCCGCCCGACAGCCGGATGTCGTTCTCCTGCGGCAGCGTGCCGGCGATGCGAAGGCCGAAGCCGCGCGGCGCATCCGCCCGGCGCCACATCAGCAGCATGCCGGTGCCGTCATTCGGTCGCAGGCCGTAGTCGACGTACATCAGCGACACGCCGGAGGCCGTTGCGGGAGCCAGCAGCTGCGGGCTCTCCCACGGCACCTGCCCGTTTACTTCGCCGGTCGCGCCGGCGAACATGGCTGCTGCGATGCACACACGCAGCACGTTCGTTCTCGTCATCATGTGTTCCATTCCTGATCAGTTCGGTGCCCGCACGCCCGGCGCACCATAGTCGCGGTCACGGCCGATCACGGCTCCGTGACTGACGCGTGCGGTATTGTCCACCTTCGCGATGAACTGGCGGATCGAGCCGGGGAACGGTTCGGTCCTGCCGTTGCGGCCGAGCGGGTCCGTGTACCAGACCTCGGGGCCATCCGCGTTCGACACACGGTTGCTGTTGATATCCACGAACCGGCGCACGCCGTTGAAGCGCGAGCGGGGATCGTCGTACGTCAGGTCCGTCACGACACCGCCGGACGTGCTGGTCTCGCACAGTCCCTGGCGGGCCCGCCGGCCGTCCACCGTTGTTTCGTAACAGACATCGACAGGACGCGCGACACCGTTCGGAGCCGACGGATCGAAGAAGCGGCTCGGGTGCAGCACCTGGAAGTACGGGTTCGCGCTGGCGATGGTCCGGTTGTCCGCGCGACGAACGCTCATGCTGACTTCCCAGCTCTCGCGCAGCGCGGCGTCGTAGTTCGATCGCTCGCCCGCGGCTACCAGCATGTGCTGCTCGATGCACTGACGATCGGGAATGGCGCGCCTGCCGCCGCCGTTCGGCGAGTTCGGCGGCGTAGCCGTGCCGACGACGATGACCCGGTCGCGATCGCACGACGCCACCATCTCGCCCGCCCTGCCGATCGGTGTGAGCAGCGTCACGTGCATCTCCGTGCGGTCGGAGCAGCGGATCGCGTAGATCAGCTCGTGCAGGTTGTTCGTGAACGCGTCGCGTGAATGGGTGCCCTGATGCAGCTTCGCGAACACGTCACACGTCACGTCCAGGATCTGGCCGGCACCGCCCTCGAAGCGCATGCTCATGCCGTTCTCCCACTCGATCTTGTGACCGACGTGATCCTCGTGCCGCATCGTGTGCGGATCATGGATGTCCTGAAGCTCGTTCGCATAGCCGAACGCGATCGGCGAGATCGCCGCGAACAGTGCGGAACCGCGCGGGTCACGGCCGTGCTCATGGCCGAACGAGCAGCCCGTCGCCTCATCAATCGGCGGGTGCCACGTCGGGTATCGCTTGCCGTCCGGACCGAGCACGGAGTACGAATCATGGATCTCCGCCGAACACTCGCCTTCCGCAGGCTGCCACACTCCGTATGCGCGGCTGTTGCCGACGAACTCGACCATCACTTCGCTCGGGCTGTGCTCGCACGACAGAGTTGCGGCCGCCGCAAACAGCGCCACGATCATGTTCAGATGTCGATTCAATCGTCGCATGGTGTCCTCACCCTCCCGATTCATCAACGGTGCGTCAGTGAGATGCCGACATGGAACAGCGAGATGCTCACGTCCTCCGCGACGGTGGCCGTGCCGGAGCGCAGCGAGCCAAACGACGACGCGATCAGGCCGATCGTGTTCGTGATGCTGAGCGATTCGCTCAGCGGGATGTCGTAGCCGGCACCCAGCAGCAGACCGAAGAGGTTGGTTCCCGAATCGGAATCGAGACTGTAGTGGACCAGACCGGCGCCCGCCTTGAGGAAGAGACCGCGCCGCGGGTCCGGATACACGTACGCGGCCGCACTTCCCGAGGTCAGCACCGAGCGAACGTCGTCACTCGATCGCGTCCAGCCGTCCAGTTCGCCGCCCACCAGCAGGCCCGGCCGCAATGTGGTGCCGAAGCGCAGCGCGGCCGAGGGTCCCGCGTACCGGTCCGTCCGGCAGATCGCGCAGTTCACGCGCGTCCAGCCGCCCCCCACACCGGCGCTGAACCACGCGCCCTGCCGCGCGGATTCCGCTGCGGGCACCGGTTGCGCGGATTCCGTCCGCGCATCTGCGAGCACCGGTTGCGCGGATGAAGCCCGCGCGACGCCGATCCCGACACCCTGCGCCTGCAATGCGGGCACGCCCGCACCCAGCGCCGCGCTGCACACCACCATGATCCGAAGCGTTGCGGTTCGCAGCGACATCGCCACTCCCGGGTAGTATTCTGAATGATCGCCGCAATGCGCGGCAGAGGCGGAAATGGCAAGAAGCGTTCACCGGACCGGCACTGCGTACGGTTCCGGTGTTGCCTGTGCAAACAAAGCAGTTAGGCACCGACAGGGGTACGGATGTTTGTGCCCGGACCACCCGCAATTTGAAAGAAATGATCGATTCTGCCATGTACGACGCCGCCCGCCGCGGAGCCGCCATGCTGCGGCGGTACCATCGCTACGAGGCTCTCCGCCCGTTCACCTGCCCCGAGGGCGTCGATCACTATCTGATGGAGCCGTACGCGGTCGCGGGCGATGTGCTGCTGATTTGTCCAACCTGCGGTCATGCGGCCCTGGTACTGCCGGAAGCCCTGCCGTCACTGGCGGAGCGGCTGGCGGATGCGGCTGCATTCTGGCGCGGCATACCTGGGTGACGTGCAGGAGACGCGGGCCCTGCTTCAACTGCCGCGCAGGAACCGTCTGGCGACTGTGATCAGACGCCGGTCCTGCTCCATCTCGGGGCGCTGCTCTTCCTCTTCGAGGAGTGAGCGGACGTACGTGTGAAGTTGCGGTTCGCCGAAGCGGTATCCGGTCGCCTCCTCCGCCTCGGACATGTGTCCATTGCACGCCGCCTCGACGAGTGCCAGGGCGGCGGCGCGTGGATAGGACCTGTCGCTGAACGGCGGCAGCGTGAAGTGGACACGCGGCACGTCGTCATCACGGTCCTCGTTAACGAACGCGCGTGACATGTCTCAACCCTCCGTTCCTCGGACGACCGGGATCCTCGATCTTCGTGATCGTCATCGACATCAGTCCGAGATCATCGCGACGAACTCACCTTTCAGATGACCCACGGACTCGCCGTCGCAACTGATCTCGACCAGCAGCTTCAGACGCCCGCGCCCGCGCCGCTCGAACGCCTGCATGAAACGGTTCCAGATTTCGTCCGGCGGCCGCTGACACCGTGCATCGAAGTCCGCTCGGATCGGCGATGTATACTCGATGGAGCTGCGCTGAATCACGATCTGCGGTACGGGTGACACGCCGTCCAGGCCGATGCGGAGCAGGCTCCAGCCGGCAAGCACGGCCAGCGATCCCACACTGCCGCCGAATGCGGTGCTGCGATGGTTGAGATTGGGTGCGAGTGCGGCGCGCAGTTCGACCGCGGCCGGCGAGGCGGCGGTGACCGTGATGCCCATGGCACTCGAGATCGGGATGTGCCGGTGAAGATACTGCAGGAGATCATCTGAGTTCATGTCGCGACAATCAACGGGCTGTGGGGTGGCGGGGCAAGGTGATGAGCAGAGGAGCCGGGAGCATTCCATGCCCACGGCTCCTCTTAACCGGTCATTGTTCGATCCAGCCTGCAGTCGCGCCCGCTCCCGCGGTCGGAACCGGCCCGCCGCCAGCCTCGATCAGTCGGCCACGTTCAGGCTGCCGCCCGCCGCTGCCGCGTACTTCAGCGCGCCCACCGGCACGCGCACCGCGTAGTCACGGTTGTTCGGTGTCCGGTCGAGCAGGAACTGAGGATTCAGTGACTTCAGTTCGCTGACCGTCGTGCCGTACATCGTCGCGATCACGCTGAGCGGCGTCGCAGGCGACGCATTGATCTCTTCCCAGCCGCGCGGCACCGGCACCAGCGGAGTGAATCCGTACGCCCCTGGATCCTTCGCGATACGCCCGGCCGCAATCATGAGTGGCACGTAGTCGCGTGTCTCCTTCGGCAGGCGATCCCAGATCTGATAGTACTCCGCCTCATTGCGTGCACGCTCGCGACCGAACTCCGCACGCATCGAGCGGCCTACGCGATTCTCACCGGAGTTGTATGCGGCCGCCGCCAGGTACCATGAGCCGAACCGTTCGTGCAGTTCCTCCAGATAGTCCAGCGCGGCGTCCGTCGCACGGATCGGGTCCCGTCGCTCATCGACGGCCCGGTCGATGTCGAGACCGTAGCGCTGGCCCGTCTCGCTGATGAACTGCCACACGCCGACCGCCGCCGCGTGCGACGTCGCGTTCGGCTGGAAGCCGGACTCGATCATCGCCAGATACAGCAGATCCTGCGGCATCCCGCGCGCCTCCAGTCGCTCCAGGATCAACGGCGCGTACTCCGCTCCGCGATCCAGGAAACCCTGGAACTTCTTGCGCATCGCCGGCACCGTGTCGAACCGCGAGATCCAGTAGTCGATCCGCGGATGATCCACGTTCGGCAGGTCCCAATCAGGGCCCAGCCCGGCGCGCGCCGTGCCGACAGAAGCCGTCGACGCTGCCGGTACGTTCACGGATGCTTCCGCCGCCGCGACGCTGTCGACCGTACGGGCGTTCGATACCGAAAGGCCGAAGCCGACGGTGAGCAGCGCTGCTCCCGCGGCCGTCAAGGCACTGTTCCGGGTCATGATCTTCGATCGCACCATCGCGCTCTCCTTATGCTGCTGGGATCTCTGCTGCTGCTGTCTGGCGCGCCTGCGGCGCTTTTCCCGAGACTACCCTTGAAACCCTTGAACCGCCGGGACTTCCCTGTAACCTGTATTAATATAACACTTTAGCCCGTTTTACGCTCCTCCAGCTCGCTCCAGCGCGCATAAAGCGCGTCCACGGCCGCTTTCGAGTCCGCAAGCGCTCTCGTAACGTCCGCCGCGGTCGCCGGGTCACTGTAGAGGTCGGGATCGGCCAGGCGCGCCTCCAGCGCGTCCCTGGCGCGTTCCGCCTCATTAATGTGTACCTCCAGGCCCTCCAGCTCGCGTTCCTCGTTCCAACTCAGTCGTTTCGCCGGGGTGCGCGGCGCCAGCGTGGTCTTCTGCGGGCGGGTCCGCTCCAGACGGGCGGCCTCACGAACGGCCTCCGCGGCGTCAGCTTCGCGCTGCTCGCGCAACCGCCGGTAGAGCTCGAAGCCGCCCTCGTGGCGGTGCACGATGCCCGCGCCCTCGAAGACGAAGAGGGCGGTGGCGATCTTGTCGAGGAAGAAGCGGTCGTGCGTGACCATCAGGACGCAACCCGGATAGTCCACGAGGGCGGCTTCGAGCACCTGGAGCGTGACGAGGTCGAGGTCATTGGTGGGCTCATCGAGGATGAGCAGGTTGGACGGCTTCATGAAGAGCTTGGCGAGCATGAGGCGGTTACGCTCGCCGCCGGAGAGACTGGAGACCTTCTGCTGCTGTCGTTCGGTAGGGAACAGGAAGTCCTCGAGCCAGCTGCGCAGGTGCACGCGACGACCGGCGATCTCGACCCAGTCCGTGCCGCCGGCCGCCTCGTATACGGAGACATCGGTATCGAGTTGAGTACGCAGTTGGTCGAAGTATGCGATGCGCGTGTTTATACCGATCTCCACCTCGCCGTCATCCGGCGGCTCCTCGCCGAGTATGACGCGGATGAGTGTCGTCTTGCCGGCACCGTTCGGTCCTATGATGCCGATGCGCTCGCCCGCGCGGAGTATTGTATTGAAGCCATCGATGAGGACGAGGCCGTCGTAGCCCTTCCGGATACCGTGCAGGTTGAGCACCGTCCTGCCCAGTCGTGCGGTGTCGGGAGCGTGGAGGGTGAGATCCCCGATCTGATTCGCGCTGTATTGCCGGCTCTCCTTCTCCAGCGATTTCGCGCGGTCGATACGTGCGCGTGACTTGCCCGTGCGGGCGGGGGGTGAGCGGCGTGCCCACTCCAGCTCCTTCTCGACGAGCTTGCGACGCTTCGCATCGACCGTTGCCTGCCATTCGACACGCGCGGCCTGGGCCTCGAGGTATTCCGTGTAGCCGCCCGTGTATCCGATGAGTTCGCCCGATGATACTTCGATCATGCGGTCGACGACGCGGTCGAGGAAGTAGCGGTCGTGCGTGATGAGCATTACGGCGCCCGCATACTCGATGAGGTACTCCTCGAGGAACAGCACGGTATCGGCGTCGAGGTGGTTGGTGGGCTCGTCGAGCAGCAGAAGGTCGGGCTGCGCCAGCAGCGCACGCGCGATTGCTACCCGTTTGGCCTCGCCGCCGCTCAGGTCATCGACCGTGCGTTCCCATTCGTGCACACCGAGCCGGGTGAGCATCGCTTCCGCGCGGTGTGTCCAGTCCCAGCCGTTCAGCCGGTCGATCGTGGCGCTCAATTCTGCCAGCCGCTCCACGAGCGCGTCGTGATCCGCTGCGGGATCGGCGAGCGCATGCGTGACCTTTTCGTAGGCCGCGAAGGCTGTACTCAGCTCCGGCCGTCCTTCGGCGACCGCCTCGAGGATCATCTGCCCGGCAATGAATTCCGGCTCCTGCGAGAGGTATCGCACACTGGTGTTGCGACGCCGGGCGATGTCTCCGGAATCCGGACCCTCGATACCGGCGACGATGCGGAACAGCGTCGACTTGCCCGATCCGTTGACACCGATGAAGCCGACCTTCTCCGCGTCATCGACTGCGAACGACACACCATTGAAGATCGTGCGACTGCCGTAACTCTTGTGGAGGTTGTTGACGTTCAGGATGTTCACGATGCTGTCTGCCCTGCTCCTGTGCGACACGCTCGCGCGTGTTCGTGGTTGTAAGCACACTCTCCTGCAACGTAGCATTCGGGCGGCGCAGTCCGTATACCCCGAAGCGGACGGATCATCGCACACGATTCAGGCGCACGCCCGGCGAACTGGTGTCCGGGATGGGTATCAGGCTGCGCGATACGTCTTGCTGGCTGGCGGGCGGGCGAGTAGCGGGAAATGACGACGATGGTCCGGGCTTCGACTTTTATTTGCAAGCTCCACGCCAACTTCGACGAGGGCCCAGATCCCGGCCGTCGCATTCTCGTACGTCGCAAATCGTGATGAGGCCCAGCGGGCGGACCGGCTCCGCGTGTCAGGCAATCTCCCCGCGCGTTGACTGACACTGCCCGACAGACGGGCGCGCGTTCCGGGATAGCTTTTCAGCGGTGAGGTATCACCGACAGGCGGGCAGGCCCGCGGTTTCACGACGCGGTTTACCCGATCATCACGTTCAGGGGAGAAGACGACATGGAACAGGAATTCGCCATCACACTCGACTGGCAGGAGGGCTTCCAGTTCGCCGTCGACTTCGAACAGGACGGCGTCGCTCCGTTGCTCACGGACGAACCGCCGCCGCTCGGCGCCGGCGCAGGTCCGAACCCGGCGCGCATGCTTGCTGCCGCCGTCGGCAACTGCATGAGCGCCAGCCTCAAGTTCTGTCTCGACCGCGCCCACATCGAAGTGCTCGACATGAAGGCGCACGTGAAGGGCACGATGGTTCGCAACGAGCGCGGCCGCATGCGCATCGGCTCCCTGCAGGTACGGCTGGAGCCGGTCGTCGCTCCCGCGGACGTGGAGCGCATGAGCCGCTGCATCGGCATGTTCGAGGACTTCTGCATCGTCGGCGGGAGCGTGAAGGAGGGCATTGACCTGGCCGTCGATGTGGCTGCCGCCCCCGCGAGCGCCACGGCGGCACCTGGATGACCGTCACAGCCGCGCTGAACTCGGCCACACCCCCGCAAGGTTGCGCTGCAGACCCCTCCGGAGAACTTTCCAGGGGTCTGCGGTACTTTCCGATCAAACATTGACGCTCACATGACCTCGCTCGATCCGCTGACGCGCCATCACGACGCAGACCGGTGCAGGGCCCGCCCTGGCCGCGCAGCGCGCGGAATCGCTCAACAGGGTGCGCGATATCGCGCGGTTTGCTCCTCCATCCGGCCCATCGGCCCGCCCGTCGAAGTGTCGTATGTCATTATGTGTCATGAAGTTACGATGATTCGTGCACAAACGGCCATTTTCTTGACCTATAGGGGGCCGAACGGAGAGACCGTTCATGGTGGATGGGCCCCTGAAAGCGCAGGACAAAATGACCGCAACAACGATGATGGCCGGCCAGCGGACCGAAGAGGGACAGCCGCGGGAGATCGGCCTGCACGGTTGGGCGACGACGGTATGGGCAGCGGCGGGCGGAATCGCGCTCGGCGGGCTGCTGGTCGCCCTGATGACACTGAGCGGCCGCCTGA
This sequence comes from Gemmatimonadota bacterium, assembly GCA_018224305.1. Taxonomy (GTDB): domain Bacteria; phylum Gemmatimonadota; class Gemmatimonadetes; order Longimicrobiales; family RSA9; genus SH-MAG3. The sequence continues at coordinate 4,407 of JAGTUV010000262.1, read as the reverse complement.
GCGGCTTCGGACTGTTCATGACAGCGTCCGGTCTGTTCGTGGTCGGCGCGCTGATCGGTCTGGTGCATGCGCTGGTGCTGGGTTACTTCGGCCGGCCGGCCGGGATGGCGCCGCGGGATGCGATGATGGACATGGCGCGCGGCACGGCATACACGCTGGTGGCGATGCCGTTTGCGTGGATCGTGACGATGTGGATCGCGCTGAGCATGCCGGCGGTGTACACGGGCCGGACAGGCGCGCTGGTGGGCGTGGGTCTGGGCTGGGTGGCGGGCACGGCCGTCGTGGCGATGGCGGCGGTGGCGGGGTGGCGCATGCTGCGGAACGCGTATGCGCGGTGGCCGGAGCGGAAGGTCGGGACAGTGCTGGTTGGAGCGACGTTCGCATCCCTGCTGGTCCTGTTCCTGACGGCCCGGCCCGAGATCTGGGGCATGAGCCTGCGCGTGACGGAGACCGGCGCGGTTCTGCTGGCAGCCGTCGCCACGCTGTGGATAGCCGGCCCCGCGATCACGCTGGCGCTGCGACTGATCCAGCGGCTCCCGGGCCGGCGTGCAGTACCCACGTTCGCACCGAGCTGGCGCGCCACGGGCGACCTGGCGCTCGGGTTGCTGGCGGGACTGGCCCTCGGGCTGATCGCGGTCCCGTTCGTGATCCCGGCCGGTCTGCCGGGCGTTGGAGCGGGCGGCATGGTAGTGGCCGCACTTGGCCAGGCGATGGTGGACGAGGTTCTGCTGCGTCTGTTCCTGGTGACTGCGGTGGCGTGGCTGCTGCTGCGCTGGGGCCGGGTGAGCGCAGGCGAGGCGGCAGTGATCAGCGTGGCGATGGCGGCGCTGGTGCAGGTGGTGCTCTACGCGCCCGGAGTGGTCGGACTCGGGTTCGCCACACCGCTCGCAGCCCTCGCCTTCACGGTGGTCACGGTGCTGGTGCCGGGCCTGGTATTCGGGATGCTGTACTGGACGCGGGGTCTCGGCGCCGCAGTCACGGCGAATGCCACGGCACTGGTCGTCCTCGCGCTGATCGCTCTGTGAACGCAGGACGGGCCGTATCCACCAGGCGGGTCCCGGCTTCGGCCGGGGCCCGTTTCGCGCGCAGGCCCTCCACCCCGGTACCCCCATGCTGAAGCGGCTGCGCGGCCTGCCGCTCCGCAGCAAGCTCGGCCTCACCATGGTGGCCGGCAGCTTCGCCGTGCTCGCGGTCGTCGCGTTCCTCTCGTTCGGCTACTGGCACGACCAGCTCGCCTCCACCGCGCGTGAACAGGCGCTGGTCTCATCCACGACCGCGCAGGCCGCGGTGCAGGCGGCACTCTCTCGCGGGGACCGCGACGCCGCCCGGCAGACGCTCCAGCAACTGGCAGCCACGCAGTCCGTCGAGTTCGTGCGGATACGTGACGTCGACGGCCGGGTGTTGATCTCGTCGGACGAAGCCGAGGAGGGCAGCAGTCCGACGCGCGGCACGTGGATGCCCGCAGCCGGTGACCTGCCCCCGTCGGGGGTGGCCCGCTCGATGGACGATGGCGAGATCGTGCACGTCTTCATGCCGATCCGCACTGCGCAGCCCTCGGTGATGGAGCTCCGATATTCCATGGCGCCGCTGCGAGCCGCCATGCAGCGCGGCATGTGGATGGGCGTCGGCCTGGTCCTGCTCGGCCTGCTCGCACTCGGTTTTGTTCTCGCCACCATGCTCGAACGCGAGGTCGTCGGACCGCTCCAGCGCATGGAACACCTGCTCGCGAACGACGGTGTGACACCGCCGCGCCGCGCCAGCGACGAGCTCCAGCAGATCGAGGCGTCCATGGTCAGGCTCATCAACAGCCGGCGCGAGGTCGAGGCGCTCGCCGCCGAGCGCGACCTCGCCGCCAACCAGCGGGAGGGCTTCGCGCAGGTCGGTGAACTCGCGGCGGAGATGGCCCATGAGTTCAAGCGGCCGCTCGCGTCCATCCAGTCCGCCATGGGGCTGCTCGAGCAGGAGTACGTCATGGAACCAGGCAGCCGCGACGTGCTCGATTCGATGCACCAGCAGCTCGAACGGCTGTCCGACACGATGCGCGACCTGTTCTCACTCGCGCGGCCGATGCCGCCCGAACGCTCGCACATTGATGTGCACGATGTCATCGATGACGCACTGATGGGTCTGGCAGGACATCCGGCCATGAGCTCAGTTATCATCGAGCGTGACTATACGGATGATGTGCCGCACGTGATCGCTGAGCCGCGCCGCATCCAGCAGGCGGTGCAGAACGTCGCGCTGAACGCGGCCGAGGCCATGCCGGATGGCGGCACCATCACGATCATCACGAAGTCTTCGGCAGGACGGCTCGCCATAGGCGTGCGGGATACGGGCGTCGGGATGACGGACGAGGCGATCCAGCAGGCGCTGCGACCGTTTCATTCCACCAAGGCGAGCGGCACCGGGCTCGGCCTGCCGCTCGTCGTCCGCATTCTCGCCGCGCACGGCGGTGAGCTGGCGATCGACAGCACGCCCGGCAAGGGCACCACCGTCTGGCTCTCCCTGCCGGCCGCTGCCGGCATCGATGCCGGCGAACCCCTCGCAACCCGCCGGATCGCGCATGAATGAACGCATCCTGATCCTCGAGGATGACAAGCTGATCCGCGAGGTGGTCGCGGAGCGACTGGCGCGGCGCGATTTCGAGCCGGTCGTGGCATCGACGCTGGCGGAGGCCCGTCGGCTGATCGCCGAGGCGTCTCCCGATGCGGCGCTGCTCGACGTGCAGCTGCCCGATGGCACAGGCACGGACATCCTGCGCGAACTGGTCGAATCCGACGACGTGCCTTGCGTGATGATGACTGCGCACGGCACCATTGAGTCCGCGGTCGCCGCGCTGCGCATGGGCGCGGTGGACTATCTCGAGAAGCCGTTCTCCATCGATCGTGTCGAGGCCACGCTGCGGGCCGCGCTCGAGCGGACGCGGCTGCGTCGCGAGTTGCGGTCACTGCGCGGGCCCGGCGTATCGGGCCGCATGATCGGAACGAGTCCGGCGATGCGCGAGGTGACGGACCTCGTGGAGAAGGTCGCGCCTGCCGACGCGGCCACGGTGCTGATCCTGGGCGAGACCGGCACGGGCAAAGGGCTGCTCGCGCGGACGATACACAGCCTGAGCCCCCGCGCCGACGGTCCATTCGTCAACGTCACGTGCTCCGCGTTGACGGAGAGTCTGATGGAGTCGGAGCTGTTCGGCCACGAGAAGGGGGCATTCACCGACGCAAGGACCCTGAAGCGGGGGCTGGTGGAGGTGGCCGATGGTGGTACGCTCTTCCTCGACGAGATCGCGGAACTGTCGCCCGGCGTGCAGGGCAAGCTGCTGCGGTTCATCGAGGAGAAAACATTCCGGCGCGTCGGCGGCACACGGGACCTCGTGGTCAACGCGCGGGTGATTGCCGCGACGAATCGAGACCTGGAGGCCGATGTCCGCGATGGCCGGTTCAGGCAGGACCTGTTCTATCGTCTCAGCGTGCTGCCGATCGAGCTGCCGCCGCTGCGTCATCGCGCGTCCGACGTGCCACTGCTCGTCGCCGCCTTCATGAGCAGCTACAGCCGCGAGCTCGGCCGTCGCGTGCGTCATGTGGAGCCGGAAGCGATGGAAAGGCTGCGCGAACACGACTGGCCGGGTAATATCAGGGAGCTTCGCAACATCATCGAGCGCGCAGTCCTGCTCACCGAGGGGGATTCCATAGGCCTTCAGAATCTGCCGCGCGAGTTCCAGCGTACGGGCGAAAAAACGGACACGGCGGCGGGAACCACACCGGACTTCGGCCCGGAAGGCGTGGACCTGGCCACCCTCGAGCGCATGCTGCTGCGTGAAGCACTGCGCAGGGCGGAGGGCAACCGCAGCGAGGCCGGGCGCCTGCTCGGCCTGAGCCGCCACCAGGTACGCAACCGGCTTGCGAAGTACGGGGGCGAGCCTTGATGCTGCACGCCCGCCGGATTAGCGGCATTGTCGCCGCACTGCTGTGCATGCTGACTGCACCCGCGCCGGGAAGCGCCCAGCAGCCGAGCGACGCCCGCTGCACTCTGTGTCACGGCGAACTGGAACTGATGCGGCGCCACACCACCTCGCTCGACGCGGCGCGCGCGCTGGTCGTGGACGCCCTCACGATCCGTCGATCCGCGCATGACTCACTGTCGTGCTCGAGTTGTCACACCGGCTTCGACCGCTACCCGCACGAGCGCACGTCGGCACTGGGAACCCTGTCGTGCAGCGGCTGTCACGAGGTGGCCGCTGAAGCGTACGCGCACGGCGTGCACTCCCAGGCTGCTGTCAGCAGCGCGGATGGAACGGCTGCGATTCAGTCCGCGACCTGCGCTGACTGTCACGGTGTGCACGACGTGGTGGCGATCGACACGAGTTCAGCGAGCGCGCGTTCACGGCTGAACCGGGACTGCGTCGTATGT
>JAGTUV010000261.1 GCA_018224305.1 Gemmatimonadota bacterium | reverse complement strand
GTGCCACCCCGATCGAGCAGATCAGCCGCCTGCCGATCGCGTCACGGCCGGTATCACGGAAGAATGCTGCGGAAGTGGCGTTCGATGACCTCCGTGCTATTCCCTGGGTGTTCGCATGGACACAGACTCGCTACATCGTCCCCGGCTGGTACGGTGTCGGTTGCGCCCTCACCGATGCACTGCGCGCGGGGCGGGAGGGCATGCTGCGCCGGCTGTACAGTGATTGGCCGTTCTTCACTGCCGTCGTCAACAACGCACAGCGCGAGATGGCACGTGCCCGCCTCGACATTGCGGAGAAGTACGCGCATCTGCATGGCGGCGAGGACAACGAAGCCGGCGCGGGCTGGCACGCGCGCATCGCAGCGGACTTCGACAGCGCGCGCGCTGCCATCCTGTCCATCAGCGGACAGACAGACCTGCTGGACGGCAGCCCTGTGATCCGCAAGTCGATCGAACTGCGCAACCCGTACACGGACGTGCTGAACCTGATTCAGATCGAACTGCTGAGGCGGTACCGCGGGGCATCGGCGGAGGAGCGGGAATCCTTGCGGCAGTTGCTGTTCCTGAGCATCAACGGGATCGCGGCGGCCATGCAGAGCACCGGCTGATCGCCGTTCAGGACGGCTGATCGCTCACGATGGCTGATCGCCGTTCAGGACGGCTGATCGCCGTCGCTGGTTTCCTCGCCCCCGTACAGGCCACGGTACAGGTCCCGATTGCGCGTCAGGATGCGCACGTAGCCGCGCGTCTCGGCGAACGGGATCCGCTCCGTGAACAGCTCGTCATTGTCGTACTCGGGAAAAACGCTCCACCATTCGACCCGGTGCGACCCGGCGTTATAGGCCGAAAAGACGGACGGCAGCGAGCCCTCGTAGTTCGCCATGTGCTGCGCGACGTAGCGGGTTCCCAGGTGCACGTTGATCTCGGGGTGGTAGAGCAGCTCGCCGTGCCAGTCCTCGATGTCTGCGGCCTGGGCGAGGGACCGTCCGGTCGCCGGCATGATCTGCATGAGGCCGCGCGCACCCGCCGGTGACGTGATGCGTGCCTCGAACATCGACTCCTGGCGGATCAACGCCGCCACCGTATAGGGATCGAGTCCGCGCGCGCGTGCCTCCTCGGTGATGAGCGTGCGATAAGGGAAGGGGTAGAGGATGCGGAGCAGTCTGCGATCCGGCGTTCCGCTGCCCTGAAGCCGCAGTCCAAGACGGATCGCGCGCTGTGCGTACCCGCGTTCGGCCAGCGCTTCCGCCAGCGCGTACAGCGTCGCGCGGTCGCTGCCCGCATCCGCAACCACCCGGTCCGCTTCGGCCGAGGCCTCGTCGGGGAAGCCGGCATCGCGGAGCAGGTCGATGCCGAGCATCCAGCCGCGCACGCTCTGCGCAGCCGCGGGGCTGTCGCCGACCGTCGCGCCCATGGGCAGTGGCCAGAACGGAATACCCAGCCGCTCGCTCGCGCGCAGCGCATAATACGAATCGCGTTCACTGTCGCGGACCGCGCGATACAGCGCCGCGGCACCCGCCGAATCTTTCATCTCCTCGCGCGCGCGTCCCGCCCAGTACGTGGCCTGCAATGCATTCTGTCCACGCGGGAAACGAGTGCGATACGCATCCCAGAGGCGGGCCGCTTCGGCGTGGTCGCCCTCGACGAACGCCATCCCGGCGAGCCGCATCATTGCGAGACCCATCTGGCTGCTGCCGGGGTAGCGGCTCACGACGCGCTGATAGAGTTCGCGTGCACGGCGCGTGTCGCCCTCATCGTGTCGGACACCCGCAGCGAGCAGCAGCGCCTGCGTGCCCGTGCCGCTGCGCGGGAACTGCTCCGCGACGGCCAGGTACATGCGCGCGGCTTCATCCGCATTGCCTCGATGCGCTTCAGCACGCGCCTGCAACAGGCGCGCGGACGTCTGCCCTGCGATGGGCCGCAGCGCCGCCGGTACATCAGCGAATCGGTTGGAGTAGAACAGCGCGTTCGCGAGCTCCATCTGAACGCCGCTTCGTTCGCCGGCGCTGCCGCGGCCGTCCCGGAGCCAGCGGCGATATCCGTCGAGCGCGTCTTCGTGCAGTCCCTGCGCTGTCAGCACGCGCGCCACGGCGAGGTCGTCGTCCGGGGTGCGCTCACCCTGGCTGAGGAGGTCGGCTGCAGTACGTGCGTGCGCGCCCGCCGCATTGAGGTCGATGGCAGCCCGCAGCGCATCCCGTCCCGCCGCGACGTCGCCCATTACGATCGCGGCCCGGGCAGCCGCGACGAAGAACTCCGCGCGGGTTTCGTTCGTGCTCGCCCACGCACGCGCCTGATTCGCCAGCCGACGGGCGGCGGCGGGATCACCGGCCGCAGACGCCGCTACGATCCGCGACCGCCACGCCCGTAAACCCTGTATGCCATCGTCGTGGCGCGCGACCATCGTTCTCACTGCGGCCGTGTCGCCCCTCCCGGCCAGCGCGTCTGCCTCCAGCAGCTCGAGCCAGGCCGCTGCGCCCGGCGCCCGTTGCGCGGACAACTGCAACTCGCGCCGCGCACCCGCGCCATCTCCCGTGCGCGTCAACGCCAGGCCAAGACGGAGTCGAGCTGCAGCCCGCTCTCCCTCCATTTCTCCCGCCGGTGGCGACAGTGCGAGGAACGATCGGTAAGCCGCGACGGCACCGGCCGCGTCCCCCGTTTCGTCCAGGGCGCGCGCCAGCAGGTAGATGCCAATTCCGTTTTCGTGCGTGTCCAGCTGCGGCACCCGCTCCAGCAGTGCCCTGGTCTCCGGCCACGCGTTCCAGCCCGCCTCGGCCCGGGCTGCAAGTACGAGGTGGTCGGGGGGAGGGTTGATGACCTCGCTCACGTAGCGGCGCATGGTCATCGCCGCCCGCCACGGCCGGTCACTCTCCAGCAGTGCCCGCGCGCGCGCCGGCAGATCGTCCGCACTGATGGACGACACCTCCTGCGACGCGTCGCCCGCAACGACGTCCGGTATATCGTCGCCGCCACAAGCCAGCAGCAGCGCTGCGAGCGCGAGGATGGTCATGGCATTTCCGTGTTCCGGCATCTGGTGTCCTGCCCTTCTGAATCCGTTCTCCGTATACGGAGGGCAGGAACTGCGCCGCTACTCGCGCGTGATGCTCTCATAGCGCGTTGACTGGAGGAACCGGCGGATGGCCGTCATCGGGACCGGGAACGTCACGCCGTACTCGATACGGGATCCGAGCTCCATGTAGAGCTGCCCTTCGTACGGCAGGAGCAGGCCTTCTTCAATGGCGTCACGGCTCTCCGGCATCAGTCTGTACTCAGTCTGGGCAGCCGAGCCCCGCGCGATGCCGACCCACTCGAGCGCGCCAGTGTCACCGCGGACGGCGAGGATGATCCCGCCGCTGATGCCGCGGTTGAAGAGACCGTCCAGAAGGAACGCGTCGTCTTCGGCGTAGCCGGGGTCACTCACGATACCGCGCGTGACCATGCGGTAGCCTCTCGGATAGCCGATCACGTAGACGAACGAGCCCCATGCGAGGCGCGACGCGTCACCCATGGACGTGCGCAGCACGCGGAGCCCCGGCCACCGGTCCGCGCCGGGGAGATCGGCACGGATCAGCGCCAGGTCGATTCCGCTGTCGGCCGCAACGACGCGGAAAGGCGCCCGTCCGGGCAGCCCGAACAGATAGCTCTGCTGGCTGATCCGGATCGAAATGCTCTCGACAGGTCGGCCGGGGTCGGTCACGCCACGGACGTCCCTGAAGTGCACAATGAGCGTGTCCGGCGTACGGGTGACGTGGTGATTCGTGAGAAGCGTCACGCCGCGCTCATCGAGTGCCAGAATGCTCGCGGTACCAGCTTTCGAATGATCGAACGTGTACTGCTCGCGCGCCCGCTCGAGCGTGCGCGGGTCGCGCGCCGCGGACTCCGTCACGCTGTCCTCGCGCGCGAACCTGTAGGTCGTGTAGAACGCCGTGACGCCGATCCGGTGAACGGACTGGACGATGCGCTCGAGCTCGCCGGATGTGTCGCGAATGGGGAAGCCGGTCTGATAGTACGACTGCGGCCCGGCATCGCTCACGAGGTACTGCCGGGTGCAGGATGCCGCCAGCGGGAGCAGGCAGAACACGATCAGCAGCCAGCGCGGCGTCGGGCCGGGACCGCGGTCCGTGCGGAGCCTGATGGACACTCGGACCTCCGTCGGGCGGCAGTGTGGGGATCAGCGGCGCACCCGAAACGTACGGAACGCCCCGCGGCCATTCAAGCCCGCGGGGCGCTTCCCACGATGACGGATACTGCCGCCGCGCTCAGTCGGCGCCGACCTCCGCCGTGACGCCCGACGGCAGGCTTTCGCGACGCCCGGTCACGAACGTGGCCAGACGCTCCGCCGCCGTGTTGAAGATCAGATACGCGCTCGGCACGACGAACAGCGTGAGCAGCATCGAGACGCTGAGGCCGCCGACAACGGCGATGGCCAGCGGCTGCATCATCTCCGACCCCTCGCCGATCCCGAGCGCGAGCGGCAGCATACCGGACACCGTAGTGAGCGTCGTCATCAGGATCGGACGCAGACGCGTGGAGCCCGCCTCCGTGACGGCCGCAAGCCGGTCCAGGCCACGGTCGCGCGCACGCTCCGTGTATTCGACGAGCAGGATGGCATTGTTGACGACAATGCCCGCAAGCAGAATCACACCGAGCAGCACGGGCGCGCTCATCGGCGTGCCCGTCAGCCAGAGCAGGAGTCCGACGCCGACGAGCGACAGCGGAATGGCGAAGATGATGACGAACGGGTTTACGATGCTCTCGTACTGCACCGCGAGCACGACGAACACCAGGAAGATCGCGAGGCCGACGACAATCGCCATCTGCCGGTTGCTCTCCCGTATCGATTCCTCCTCGCCGCCTATGATGACGCCATAGCCGTCAGGCAGCGGGAATCCCGCGAGGCGCGCGCGGATGGAGTCGTTGACCACGCCGACCGACGCGACCTCGTTGATCACGTCGCCCGTCAGCCGGAAAATGCGGTTCTGGTTCTCGCGGTTGATCTGCGTCGGTCCGGCACGCGTGTAGACCTGTGCGATGTCGCGCAGGTAGATCGGCGCGCCGCCAGCGATGCCGGGGAACAGTGCGACGGAGCCGAGATCCTCGGGACTCGTGAACTGCTCGCGCGGCAGCCGCACGCGCAGGTCGTACTGCTGGTTGCCGGATGTGAAGCGCGTGGCAACGGTGCCATCGAGCGCCGTGCGCAGCGTCTGTCCGACCGTGACCACGTTGAGCCCCAGATAGGCGGCGCGCTCGCGATCCAGTTCGATGGCGAGCTGCTGTGTGCCCTCGTCGGCGGAGACCTCGAGATTCTCGAGCCCCGGAATCCCGCGCAGCGTGTGCGCGAGGTCCTCGCCGATGCGGCGCAACTCAACGAGATCGTCACCGGTGACCGTCAGTGCGACGGGCGAGCCCGACGTGTTGGTACGCAGGCCGCGGATGCTCGGCGGCCGCACGAATACGCGCGCACCCGGGAAGCCGCGCTCGTCCACCTTCGCCTGGAGCTGCTGCACCCATTGCTGCGCCGACATGCCGCGCCTGCCCGCCGGCTCCAGCACGATGGTGATGCTGCCGCGCCCTGCACTCTCGCTCGTCGAGCCGCCCCACAGCATGCCGCCCGCGGTCGCAAACTGTGTCACGACGCCGGGCATCTGACGCACCATCTCCTCGACCTCGAGCGTCAGACGATTGGTCTCCACGGCCGAAACGCCGGCGGGCATGCGCACGAACACGCTGGCATTGCCGTCATCGACCTGCGGCAGGAACTCGTTGCCGAGATTCCTGGTCAGCTGGAACACACCGGCGAGGGCGAGGACGGCCACGCCGAGGACGGCCCACCGGTAGCGGAACACGTTCGGTGCATACCGCGCGTACAGGCCGCGCAGACGCATGATGCCGTTGTCGAACGCCAGCAGCGGACGCAACTCGTGCACACCGCTCTTGAAGCGGACCTTCGCGAGCTGCGCCGACATCATGGGCACGACCGTGAGCGCGACCATGAGCGACGCGAGAATCGCGAACGAGATCGTCAGGATCAGCTCCCTGAAGATCAGTGCCGCGAGTCCGCTGATGAGCAGGAACGGCACCACGGCCGCGAGGTTGGTGGCGGTCGACGCGATGACGGCACTCGTCACTTCGGCGGCGCCCTCGTGCGCGGCCTGCTCGACATCCTCGTTGCCCTCCTCGCGGTGGCGGAAGATGTTCTCGAGCATCACGATCGAGTTGTCGATCAGCAGCCCGACGCCGAGCGCCAGGCCGCCGAGCGACATGATGTTCAGCGTCAGTTTGCCGAGCCCCATCATCACGAACGTCGCGAGGATAGCGATGGGGATGGCGAGCCCGATGATGAACGTCTTGCGCAATGATCCGAGGAACAGCAGCACGACGATCATCGCGAGGATGGCACCCATCATTGCGGCATTGCGCACGGAGCTGATGGAATTGCGGATGAACGTCGCCTGATTCTGCGTGGTCTGGAACTGGATGTCGCCCGGTATGAACTGCGACGCGTGGAGCTGGTTGAGTGTGCGATCCACCTGCTCGGCCACGACGACGGTATTGGCATTGGGCTGCTTGCGGACACTGAGGCGCACGGCAGGCACGCCATCGAGGCGCGCCCACAGGCGCTGGTCGCGGTTCGTGTCCTCGACGTCGGCGATCTCGTGCAGCGGTATGCGCACGCCGCGACCCGGCACCGTCAGCAGAACGTTGCGCACGTCGTCGACCGTGCGGAACCTGCCCGATGTCACGCCCACGATCTCGTGGGTGGGGCCTGCCACCCGTCCGGCCGCCACGTCCTGGTTCGACGAGCGGATCGTCTCGATCACCTGCGACACGGTGAGGCCGTAGGAGCGCAGACGCTCCTGGTCTATCGTAACCTGAATCTCGCGTGTCAGCCCGCCGGAGATGTCGACCGACGCCACGCCCTCGATCGTTAGGAGCTGCGGCCGCAGCCGGTAGTCGACCCAGTCGCGCAGCGAAACGAGATCGCGCGTGGCGGATGAGAAGCCGACATCGTAGATCGGCGTGCCGGACGGATCGAACTTGAAGATCGTCGGCGGATCCGCTTCTTCGGGCAGCTGCGAGCGGGCGCGGTCGAGATTCTTCGACGCGTCCTGGAGCGCGAAGTCGATGTCAGTGCCATACGAGAAGTGCAGATTCACGCCGACACGGCCCTCGGACACGTCGGTCTCGATGCGGATCAGGTTCTCGGTCGTGGAGAGCGCGGCCTCGAGCGGCTTGGCGACCGTTTCTTCGAGCACCTGCGGCTCAACGCCGCGGTTCGTGACGTTCGCACGCACGTTCGGATACACGATGCTCGGCAGCAGGTCGAGCGGCAGCCCGCTCAGGAAGAACACGCCGAGCACGACGACGACCGAACTCAGCATCACGGTGCCCACAGGACGCCGGATGGCATGGCTCGGGAGTCCGCGATGCTCCTTCATGTTCCTGTCACTCATTGCCGATCGCTCCTGAAATGTGCATCAGCCGGGTTGCGTCGCCGCGGCCGCCGGGCGCGCTGGCGGTCTTTCGGGCGCTTCCGCTGCTGCGGGGGCCGTTTGCGACTGTGTCGGCACGTCCGCCGCGGCGGGAGCCGTCGTGTTCGATTGTGTCGGTATTTCACCCGCCCCGCCCACCGCGCGCACCGTCATGCCATCGCGCAGTGACGAGTGGCCGGTCACGATGACCTGCTCTCCGTCCGACAGGCCTGAGATGACCTCGACGCGCCCCTGCGATGTGAGGCCGGTGCTGACCGTGCGCCGGACTGCAATGTTGTTCTCGACGACGAACACCGCCTGGGCACCCTGCCCGCCGAGCACTGCCGATACGGGCACGAGCAGGACGTTGTTGCTGGTCGTCAGGTCGAACGTCACGCGCGCGAGGAAACCGGGCCGCGCGACCTGCGCGCTCTGCCCATCCAGCACGACCTCGACCGGGACGAGGCGCGTCGTGGGATCACCCACGGGAAAAACGCGACGGATACGCCCCGCAAGCTGCCGGTTGGGCAGCGCATCGAGCGTGACCGCCACCGGGTCGCCGGGCGAAAGCTGAACGACATCGAGCTCGGACACGCCGAGCCGCACGACCAGTTGCGATATGTCGGCGATCGTGAACAGCCGCGTCTGGTTGCCGACCACGTCACCCGTTTCGACGAGCTTCTCCGTGATCACGCCCGTAGCTGGCGCATTCACGGTGGCATAGCCGGCGCGTGTGCGCAGCTGATCCACCTGTGCGCGCGCCGCAGCGTATGCGGTCCGGTCCCGCTCGTACTCCGGAAGCGTGATGACACGGCGTTCGCGCAACTGCTGCGCGCGCTCGTACGCGGCCGCGGCAACTTCGAACGACGCCTGGGCGGCTGCAAGCTGCGATGCGATCTCACGATCATCCACGCGCGCGAGCACTGCGCCCTGCCGCACCATGTCACCTTCCTGCACGTTCACCGTGGTGAGCGCACCGCCGATCTGTGCGTTCACACCGATCAGACGCAGCGGATCGACCGTACCGGTGACGGTCACGCGGCGGGCGATGGAACCGCGGGTAACCGTATGCACCTCGACGATGGGTGTGCGCTGGCCGCCGCCCGGTCCGCCCGGTCCGCCGGGTCCGCCCGGACCGCCCACCTGCGCGGTCTGCGGCTGGTCGTCTCCACCGCACGCGGCCAGCGCCACTGCGACCGCGAACACAGCCGCTCTATTCATCATGACCGTCATGATCCTCACGCAGTGTCTGTCCATCCTCATGCAGCGTCATCGATCCTCACGCAGTGTCTGTCCCAGTATGGCTTCCAGTCGTGCCATCGCAGTGCCCAACCCCTGCCGTGCGCGGACTGCGGCGATCTCCGCGTCCGACAGCGCCACCTGCGATGTCTGAAGTTCGAGAATCGTCGCCACGCCGATCTCGTAGCGCTCTTCCTGTACGCGCAGGTCCTCGCGCGCGAGAAGTATCGACCGGTCGGCGATGACCACGCGTCGTTCCGCGGACGTCATCTCCGCGGCAGCGGACTCGACGGCGGCACGCGCTGCGATCGCAGCGTCACGCGCGCGTGACTCGGCGACACGCTCGTTAGCGGCCGCGCGCTGCAATGCGGCTTCACGCTGGAACCCGTTGAACACCGGAAGCGACGCGGTCAGCCGCATGCTCCAGCTGCGGGCCTGCGGCGGGAACTCGAACGACGTCCAGTCGTACCCGCCGGTCATGCGGAGTGTGGGCAGGTAGGGTGTGTACGCCGACAGTCGCTCCGATCGACGCGAACGCAGATTCGATTCGGCGGCGATGACGGATGGTGACGATGAAGTGGCCTGCTCGACGAGCGCAGCGAGTGAGGGCAGGGTCGGCGCACGATCCGGCAGTGCGGCCGGTGCCGGCAGCACCTGGCCCGCAACACCGACACGGCGGCCCAGCTCGAGGGTGGTGTTGCGCAGATCGGACTGCGCGTCGAGCAGCGCGACCTCTGCATTGCCGACCTCGATCTCCGCCCGCAGTGCATCCGACTGCGTCGATGTACCGAGTTCCAGGCGGGTCTCGGCCGCCGACATCTGATCGCGTGCACGCTGCAGCCGCTGCTCCGCCACCGAAACCAGGTCCGATGCGGCCGCCGCCGCATAGAACGCGGCCGTAACGCCGAGTATCGTGTTGAATCGCTGTGACTCGTACTGCGCATCCGCCGCCGCGACCTGCGCATTCACCGTCCGCTGCGCCAGGATGCGGCGCCCGCCCGTGAACAGGTCGACGCCACCCTGCAGCTGCGCCGTATAGCTCTCCGACTGCAGCTGCCCCGTCGCCTGGTCGAACCGCTCGTTGCTGGAGTTGCCGTAGAAACTGTTGAGCGTCACGCTCGGCAGCCACGTACCCCTCTGCTGGAGACGGTCCGCCCGCGCACTGCTGAGGACGCCCTCCGCCGCCACCGCCGCCGGGTCACGCTCCACTGCGATGCGCACCACCTGATCGAGCGTCATCACGCGCGGCGCTTCCTGCGCACTGGACGCGGCAGGGATCAGCATTAATGCGATGAGGACGCCCGGACGCGTCAGGCGTCCGGGCTTGCCTGTGGCCTTCAACGGCATGGAATTCAGCTCCCGGTACAACTCGAACGGACCGGTCGCGCACGCGGTGCGCCGATGCCCTATACCTACATGACGCGCGACCACCCTGAAATGTTGAACGGCAGCCTCCCGAGGACAGCGGTTCCAGGCAGCCAGCCACGCCGCCTCGCCCGCGCCGCCTCGCCGGGCCCACGCCG
>JAGTUV010000260.1 GCA_018224305.1 Gemmatimonadota bacterium | reverse complement strand
CGGGGTCGAGCTGCCGCCGCACGTAATCGCCACCACCGGGAAAACCGGTCGACGGACTCGGCTTTCGTGAAGGGGCGCAAGTTAACTTACGCTATTTCAACCGGCAAGCACGTTCATGCCGCCCGGGAAGGCCGGTCCTCCCCATTTCCAAACCCACCGCTGGTTCGCTTTCAAACTCATCGCCGGTCCGTTTCCAAACTCATCGCCGGTCCGTTTCCAACTCACCGCCGGCCAGTGCTCCCGAACCCGCCGCCACCGCGTCCGGTCTCCGGCAACTCCTCCGCCGTGACCCAGGCTATCCTCAACACAGCGGCTGCGAGCAATTGTGCCACCCGCTCACCGTGCTCCAGTGTCTGCGGCTCCCGGTCGAAGTTGATGATCGGGATGCGGATCTCACCACGGTAGTCGCTGTCGATCGTGCACGGCGTGTTGATGATCGAGATGCCGTGACGCAGAGCCAGCCCGGACCGCGGTCGGATCTGCGCCTCTGTGCCCTCGGGCAATGCAATCGCCAGGCCCGTCGGAATCAGGACTCGCTGCAGCGGTTGCAGTGTGACGGTTTCGCCCGCGTTTCTGAGGTCCACGGCGGCGGACCCGGCCGTGGCATACTGCGGCAGCGGCCAGTCAGCCGGGTAATGGGAGAGGCGCTGGATCAGGACCCGGATGTCCGTCTGTGTCATGGCGAATAAATTACGGGGTGAATGAACAATATGACCGCGCAGCGCTGCCGCGCAGGCGGGGCGGTCGCGGTGCTGCGAACCGGGCGGTCGCGGTGCTGCGAACCGGGCGGTTGCGGTGCGTTGGCCGCGATGGTCTCACCGGGCAGCAGCGCTCAGCCACGGCCCGGCGCAACCGTTCTGCTACAGCACCTGCTCGATCGGCGTGTACTCGAGGTCGAACGCCTCGGCCACACCGGGATACGTCACCTTGCCGTCAATGACGTTGAGGCCGAGCGCGAGCGCGCGGTCGTCGCGGCAGGCGGCCTGCCAGCCCTTGTTTGCGAGCCTGACCGCGTAGGGGAACGTGGCGTTCGTGAGTGCGAGTGTCGACGTGCGCGACACGGCACCCGGCATGTTCGCTACCGCGTAATGGACGACGCCATCGACGATGTAGATCGGGTTCTCGTGCGTCGTCGGTTTGATGGTCTCCACGCAGCCGCCCTGGTCGACCGCGACATCGACGATGACGGACCCGTCCATCATCGACTTCAGGTCCTCGCGGCGAATGAGGTTCGGCGCCTTCGCGCCCGGCAGCAGCACGGCACCCACGACGAGATCCGCATCGCTGATCTGCTCGAGTATGTTGTAGCGGTTCGAGTAGAGCGTCGTCACGTTCGCCGGCATGACGTCGGCGAGATACCGCAGCCGATTGAGCGACACGTCGAGGATGACGACCTTCGCGCCGAGTCCCGCTGCCATACGTGCGGCGTTGGAGCCGACGATACCGCCGCCGATCACCACGACCTTCGCCGGCATCACACCGGGCACGCCGCCGAGCAGCATGCCGCGCCCGCCGAAGTACTTCTCCAGGTACTTCGCGCCCTCCTGGATCGCCATGCGGCCGGCGACCTCCGACATGGGCGTCAGCAGCGGCAGCTCACCCGTCGGCAGCTGAACGGTCTCGTACGCGATGGCAATCGCACCCGAGTCCATCACGGCGCGCGTGAGTTCCTCCGCCGCGGCGAAGTGGAAGTACGTGAAGATGACCTGGTCCTTGCGCATGCGCGGCCACTCGACCGCGATCGGCTCCTTTACCTTCATGATCATGTCCGCACGCTGCCACACTTCATCGGCAGTGCGGAGGATCTGCGCACCGGCGTTCACGTACGCTTCGTCCGGAAAGCCGCTGCCATCACCTGCAGTGCCCTCCACGACCACGGTATGTCCTGCCTGAACGAGCGCCTCCGCTCCGCCGGGTACGAGCGCGATCCGGTTCTCGTTCGTCTTGATCTCTTTCGGCACGCCTATGATCATGACCGTCAGCCCGCGTTGAATTTCAGTGGGTCGGACCCAACCGCAGCAGACTCTGCCGGTCGGGCGTGAAAATTTCGGCGGCCAGAGCGGCCACCTCATCGAGCGAGACCGCGTCCACGAGCGCAGTGATCTCGTCCATCGAACGAAACGGCTCGTTGTACAGCTCCGTGCCGGCAAGACGATGCAGACGCGCATTCGACGACTCGAGCGACAGCACGATCTGCCCCTTCACCTGACCCTTGACGTCGTCCAGTTCTTCCTGCGTGATGCCGTCAGCGGCGAGCTTCGCGAGCTCTTCGCCCACCACTGCCTCAGCCCGGTCCGCCGACTCGGGGCGCGTGCCGACATATACGCCGCTGACGCCGGCATCAGCATAGAACGACTGATAGGCGAACACGGCGTATGCGAGGCCCAGCTCTTCGCGTACGCGCTGGAACAACCGCGAGCTCATACCGCCGCCAAATGCGTTCGACAGCAGTACCAGCGCGAATCGCCGCGGATCACCCTGCCCGAACGTCGGCGTGCCCCACACGATGTGGGTCTGAGCCGACGCGCGAGACACGCATTCCCGGGATGGAGTTGCCGACGGCGGCGTGTGTCCGTTCAATGACCGCGGCACGCCGCCTGCCCCCGCCATGAACACGCTGTCGACCTGCTCTACGAAACGATCATGATCGATGTGTCCGGCACCGGCGATCACCATGTTACCGCGGTGGTACCGATCGCCGTGAACGCGCTTCAAATCGTCCACCGTGAATCCGCTGACCGTCTCACGCGTGCCCAGGATGCTGTAGCCGTACGGATGGGCGCCCCACATACGCTCTGCGTGCAGATCGAACACGAGATCGTCGGGCGTGTCCTCGACGGTGGCTATCTCTTCGAGCACGACCTCGCGCTCGAGTTCGAGATCAGCCGTGCGCAGCATGGGTTCGAGCACCAGATCACCGAGCACATCGAGCGCCACATCCACGTCGGTGTCGAGCACGCGCGCCTGAAAGCTCGTGTGCTCACGCGTCGTATACGCATCGAGCGAACCGCCGAGCCGCTCGAGCACCAGTGCCAGGTCCTTCGCGCTACGCTCTCGCGTGCCCTTGAACACCATGTGCTCGAGGAGGTGACTGATCCCCATTTCCGCGGGCGACTCCGTCACCGATCCGGCGCGCACCCACACACCGAGCGATGCCGAGCGGATTCCCGGCATCGCTTCCGTCAGGACGATGAGCCCGCCCGGCAGCTCGGTCCTCTGAAAACCGTCGATCACTCCGCGCCGACCCCCGCACCGGCGGCTTCTTCCGCGAGCGCCGCCTTGCGCGACAGCCGCATCTTGCCCTTCTCGTCGATCGACAGGAGCTTCACACGCACCACGTCACCCTTCTTGACGACGTCTTCCGTGCGCTCCGTGCGGCCTTCCTGCATCTCTGAGATGTGCAGCAGGCCCTCCGTGCCGGGCAGGATCTCGATGAACGCACCGAACGCCGTCGTCGACTTCACGACGCCCTCGTAGACGAGGCCAACCTCAGGATCCTGCGTCATCCCCTTGATCCGTGCCTTCGCGCGCTCACCGCCCTCACCGCTCACACTCGCGATGGTGACGAGACCCGTGTCGTCAATGCTGATCTGCGCGCCCGTCTCCTCCTGGATCGCACGGATCGTCTTGCCCTTCGGACCGATGATCTCACCGATCTTCTCCGGACTGATCTGCACGGTGATGATCCGCGGTGCCCACTGCGACAGTTCAGGGCGAGCTGTCGACATGACCTTCGCCATCTCCTTCAGGATGTGCAGGCGTCCCGTGCGGGCCCGCAGCAGCGCATCGCGCATGAGCTCGAGCGTGAGGCCCGTGATCTTGATGTCCATCTGGATCGACGTGACACCCTTCTCCGAGCCTGCGACCTTGAAGTCCATATCGCCGAGTGCGTCCTCCACACCGAGGATGTCCGTCAGCACCTCGATCTTGTCGCCCTCCTTGATCAGACCCATCGCCACACCGGCAACCGGCGCGCGCATCGGGACGCCCGCGTCCATTAGCGCGAGCGATGCACCGCATACGGACGCCATGGAGGACGAGCCGTTCGACTCGAGTACCTCGGACACGATGCGGATCGTGTAGGGGAACTCGTCATACGCGGGCAGCAGCGGCTGTACGGCACGCTCGGCCAGTGCACCGTGGCCCTGCTCGCGACGCGACGTTCCGCGCAGCGGCTTCGCCTCGCCCGTGCAGAACGGCGGGAAGTTGTAGTGCAGCATGAACGACTTCGTCGTCTCCGTCGCCGAGTTGACGGACTCGATACGCTGCTCGTCCTTGTCCGTACCGAGTGTGGCGACAGCGAGCGCCTGCGTCTGACCACGTGTGAACAGAGCGCTGCCATGCGTACGCGGCAGCACACCGACCTCCGACGTGATGGAACGTACTTCGTCAGGCTTGCGGCCGTCGGAGCGCACGCCCTTTTCGACGATCTGACGGCGCATCGCGGCCTTCTCGGACTTGCCGATCAGATTGTGGATCTGCTCCTCGGCCTCCGGGAAGTCATCGCCGAGCGACGCCTGGACCTCCGCACGGATCTCCGACATCAGCGCGTTGCGCTCCGCCTTGTCCGCGATCGACATCGCCTTCGCCACGCGCTTGTCGCTCAGTTCGGCGACCCGTGTCTTCAGCGCCTCGTCGACCTCGAGCTTCGTCCACTCCATCTTCGGCTGCTGCAGACCCTCCATGAACTCGGTCTGGATCCGGCACAGCTCCTTGATGCCTTCATGCGCAGCGATCAGGCCCTCGGCAATCTCCTCCTCCGGAACCTCGACCGCACCGCCCTCCACCATCATGATGCCTTCCGCGGTACCCGCGACCACCATCTCGAGGTCGCTGTACTCGAGCTGCTGGAACGTGGGGTTCAGCACCCACTGCCCCTGGATGCGGCCTACGCGCACGCCGGCGATCGGCTCCTTGAACGGGATCTTCGACAGATTCAGCGCGACCGAAACACCGAGCATGCTCAGCACGTCCGCATCGTTTTCCTGATCGGCGGACAGCACGTGAATCATCACCTGGGTCTCGTTCTGGAAACCGCTGGGGAACAACGGACGGATCGGTCGGTCGATCAGCCGGGCGGCGAGGATGTCCTGCTCGGCAGGCCGTCCCTCACGCTTGAAGAAACCGCCGGGGATCTTGCCCGCCGCGTAGCTGCGCGTGCGGTACTCGACCGTCAGCGGGAAGAACGGCAGGTGCGTCGGCCGGTCCTGCGCCGTGGCCGTGCACAATGCGACGGTCTCGCCGTATTGAATCAGACATGCGCCATGCGCCTGCTTCGCCATGCGACCCGTTTCCAGTACGAGCCGTCGGCCCGCGAACATCCATTCTTTCCTGTGCATTTTCTCTCTCTTTCGTCTTCCGCTGCGCCGGTCCCTGTGACGAGCGCACATGTCAACATCAGGTCCATACATGAATAGCAGCGGCTACGCCCGTGGGCGCACCGCTGCGTGTCAGGTCACGGCAGGGCCGTCACCGGTTAATGCCTGAGCCCCAGATCGTCGATCAGCGAGCGATAGCGCTCCAGATCCGTACGCTTCAGGTAGTCCAGCAGACGGCGCCGCTTGCCGACCATCATCAGCAGGCCGCGTCGGCTGTGGTGATCCTTCTTGTGTGCCCGGAAATGATCCGTCAGCTCATTAATGCGCTGGGTGAGAAGCGCGACCTGGACCGGAGCGCTGCCGCGATCGGTCTCATGGAGCTGATACTTCCTGATGACGTCGTTCTTGTCCGCAATCATGCGGTTGCCTCCTCGAGAGTCTGCGCTGCTCGTGAAGCGGGTACCGTAGTGTAGCCCGTTCTCTGTGTAACTGTCAGCCCTTAATTGTAGCGATACCGGCAGGGCGCGGCAAGCGGCCAGGGACACCGTGACCGGTGACACTCACATGGGCCGAAGACCGCGCAGCCGCCAGGCCCATCGGCGGGTCCGCACCCAGCAACGCCAGACCCATCAGCGACTCCAGACCCATCGACGGCGCCAGGCCCATTGCCGGCCCAGACCCGTCAGCGACTCAGGACTGGTCAGCCGCCGGCTGCGGCGGATAACGGTCGAGGAGGCGGCGGGCTTCGTCACAGTCGCGGTCCATTGCGCGCACCAGGGCATCCACCGAATCGAACCGCGCGATATCGCGGATGCGGTCCACGAACCGGACGAACACCCGTTCGCCGTAGATGTTTGCATCGAAGTCGAAGAGGTGCAGTTCGACCGATGGCGGCAGCCCGGCAAACGTCGGGCGCGGTCCGAGGTGAAGGACGCCATCGACGAACCGATCGCGCAGCGCGGCGCGCACAGCGTAGATGCCCTCGTGGGGGACCAGTTTCTCGGCGTGTTCGACGCCGAGGTTGGCGGTCGGGAACCCCAGTTTTCTGCCCTGCCCTTCTCCGCGCACGACAGTGCCGGTGAGCGAGTACGGCCGGCCGAGTGCAAACGCGGCCTCCCGCACCTCACCCTGCTGCAGAAGGCGGCGAATGCGCGATGATGAGATGCTGCGGCCCTCGTTGGCGACCGCCTCCACCACCTCGATCCCGAACCCGAGTTCCTGCGCGATCCCGCTCAATGCATCAGCGTCGCCGCTGCGTCCCTTGCCCAGGCCGTGATCGTGGCCAATGACCAGATGTCGCATATCGAGCCGCCGGATCAGGATCTCCTCGACGAACTCGCGCGGTTCGTACGCGGCGAGCACGGGAGTGAAGTGGAGGAACGCCACGCGATCGAGGGCCGTCTGAGCCAGGATTTCGATCTTCTCGGCAGGCGTCGTCAGCAGCTGCGGTGCGTCCTCGGGACGAACGATGCGCAGGGGATGCGGATCGAATGTGACCAGGACACTCAGCGCGGCACGCGCATCGGCAGCAACCTTCAGCGCGTCGAGCACCTTGACATGCCCGCGGTGCACGCCATCGAACATGCCCACGGTCACCACGGCTCCGTTCGCTGGATCAGCCGGCGAGTTGGGCAGCCTGCTCAAATGAACACCTTCCGCGGCCGTATGCGGCCTTCGACAGCTTCGGCAATGGCCACGAGATCACCGCTCGACGCGAGCGCCACCACACCGTCCTCGGAGACAGCGCGCTCGAGCGCGCGACCGTGCCGGATATGAACAACTTCGTCATCCGACACCTCGATGCGGGGCATCGGTCCCAGCGCGTCGAGCGTTGAAATCATTGCGGCGCGGACTGCGGCCGGATCGGAATCGAGCACAGCCACTGTCACGGCGTTCGCGACATCGTGCGAACCGATCAACATGCGACGGAGCGCGGTCAGATGCGCACCAACGCCGAGGTCCGCACCCAGGTCGCGTGCAATGGCCCGTATATAGGTGCCGCTGGAGCACGTCACATCGATGTGGATGTCGGGGAGGTCGAAACGGGT
>JAGTUV010000259.1 GCA_018224305.1 Gemmatimonadota bacterium | reverse complement strand
GTTCGTAACCTGCGTGTTCGTCGCGTTGCTGCCTTCGTACTCCACGCGCGCGCCGGTGATGACATCCGGTGGGATCCACAGGAAACCGTCCAGCTCCTTCGCGACGACGCGGGCCGATGCCGCCTGGGTCGCATCATCCTTCGTCGACGCTGCGGGAGTCTCGACGCTCAGCTCATACGATGCTCGTTCGATGAACGACGGACCCGTGTCGCGCTCGTTCATGCGCTGCACGACGCGCTCGCCAATCCCGCGCTCCGTCGCATCGAGCAGCGCAATGCGATGTTCGCCGCCGCCGCCTTTTGCCAGCACGAGGAACTGTAGACCGAACAGCCCGAAGATGAGCAGCGGACCGACGACTGTCCCGATAATGAACGCCTTGGAACCGACTGCCTCGGTGAACTCGCGCTTGACGACCGGCACGATTCTAGACATGGACGAGTTCCTCCTGCATGGCGGCGGTCTGTGCGCCGACGCGCTCGATGAAGATCTGCTCGAGCGTCGGCTCCGCGATCTCGAAACGACGCAGCCGGACGCCTCCACGAACCAGCTGTTCTAACAGCGCCTGCGGATCGGCGCCGTCGCGCAGCGCGATCTCCAGCTCGCTGCCGTGTTCCCGCACATCCGCAACCTGGCTCATTCGACGCACCGACTCGGTTACCGCCAGACCGGGCTCGTCGAGTCGCAGTGCGATGTGCTCGGTGCCGTGCTCTCGCTTCACATCCGTTATCGTTCCGTCGGCGACCTTCGTGCCACGCGCGATGATGCACACGTGATCGCAGATGCGCTCCGCATGGTCGATGATGTGCGTGCTGAAGATGATCGTGCGACCCTTCTGCTTGAGTTCCGTGATGATCTCGCGGAGCACGCGCTGGTTGATCGGGTCGAGGCCGCTGAACGGCTCGTCGAGAATGACGATCTCCGGGTCGTGCAGGATCGAGCCGATGAACTGGATCTTCTGCTGCATGCCCTTCGACAGTTCCTGCACCTTCGCGTCCGAGCGGTCGGTCAGATCCATGCGCTCGAGCCATTCGTCGATACGCGGCCGCGACACGCCCGGCGCTACACCCTTCAGCTCGGCGAAGAACGAAAGCAGCTTGCGCACCTTCATGCGGCGGTAGACGCCGCGCTCCTCAGGCAGGTAGCCGATCCGATCGAGACCATCCTGCGACAACGGTTTGCCCAGGATGCGGATCTCGCCCGAGTCGGGATGAATGATCCGAAGCGCCATGCGGATCGTCGTCGTCTTTCCCGCGCCGTTGGGGCCGAGCAGTCCGTACGTGGCGCCTCGGGGCACAACCAGGTCCAGCGGCTTCACCGCCTGGAACGTATCGTAGCTCTTGGATACGCCGCGCAGTTCAATGGCCGGCGCCGAATCGAGTGACATCACCGATCTCCTCTGTTGTCGGATGCCCGGGCGCCGGGCCGCATGCTACGTCCGGGCGCCGGGGGTCCAGCTGCCCGTTGTGACACGGTTCTTCTGGGTGAGCTGACGCGAAAGCGCCGGCCCGGCCGCGTACGCCCAGCAGGGGAGTACGTCGCCCGCATCCGTCTCGGCCTCGACGGCAATGCGTCGGAACAGACTCGTCGCCGTGCTTTCGTACGCGTCCAGCGACGGCAGCAGATCGGCCGGGCAGCGCCACACCTCGCCGTGCACCGGATCGGCGCCGTAGTAAACGAGGGCGGGGAAGCGCCCCTCGATGTTGTAGAGCGTACCACCGATTGTGCCGTCGGCGATCTTCTCGCATCCCGACAGGTGGCCGGCTCCGTTGCCGTTGCCCGCTGCCCCGCTCACCTTCCCACGAGCGCGGCCGCCGCCGCCGCGGAGGGTGCCGTATACGAACAGATTGAATGCCGGGCTTCCTGCGCCGCTCGCGTACGCGCTTCCGGTGCCGTCCGCGTACGCGCTTCCGGTGCCGTCCGCATCCGTACCTCGTACCCGTTCCTTCACGTGCCGCGCCTGACCCTTCCCGGCTCGATGCCGCCGGCGTGCAGGATCTTCTCCTGCAGCCGCTGCTCCTGTTCGTCGACGAACCGTGCGACGCTGCGCAGGTGGTCAGCGGCATCGCCGAACTCGGCCACTGGAAAGTCGTCCGCCTCCGCATGGCGCAGGGCGCCTGCTACGGCGTCGAGTTCCGTTTCGGCTTTCTCGATTGCGCGGTTCAGTCGGTTAAGCGCACGGCGTGCTTCCCTTGCTGTTTCCATATCCCCCCTCGCGACGCGGGCGACGCGGACGCGGAACCCATCATGCAGAACGACCCATCCAGTCAATTCTGCGCCCGGTCGATAGACTCTCGCCTGGTCGGCCTGGCGCCCATCTTCCTGCGCGGAACGTCCTGAAGTCGATGAAGCATATGGGCGGTCAGTGGGCGTTTCCATGGCGCGCGCGGCCATTCTGCATGATGGGTTCCGCGTCCGCTTCCACTACCGTCACCATCCTGCCACCCCCCTCCTCCAACCTGACCTCCGCCCCCGGCTCGACCTCCCGTCGCACGTACGCCAACGCGATCGTCTGACCGTACCTCGGAGACACCACCGCGCTCGTGATCCGGCCGACTTTCTTCCCATCATCCCGATTCACCAGCGCCGTCTCCGCCGCCGGCACTTCCACCTCGCCGAGCAGGACCTTCCTGAGAATCCAGTTCACGTGGCCCCGGTGCAGAATCCGGACGATGACCTCCTGGCCCGTGTAGCACCCCTTCGTCTGGCTGATCGCGCGATCGCGCAGGCCCGCCTCGAGCGGTATCGTGTTCTCCGTCAGTTCCATACCCCAGCGCGGACGACCGGCCTCGATGCGCATCACTTCCAGCGCCGCGTGGCCGATCGGCCGCGCCCCGGCCGTCAGCAACGCTTCCAACGCGGACTCGAGCTGCGCTTCCGGCAGCATGACATCGAAGCCTGGCACTCCGAACTGCGACGTCGCCACGATCATCACCGCCACGCGTGCAGACCGTAGGGCGTCCGGCTGAGGTTCGCCCGACGGCGGCGCGTCCGTCAACAGTGGATCGACAGACGACACCGGATCGGCACCTGCACCGTCGAACGAACCCATGATCAGTTCGTCCTCGCGTGCACCGGCGCGGACATCCGCGTTGAACACCTTCGCCAGGACATCGTGCGCGGCGGCACCGTAGACGCCGACCTCACCCCAGGAGGCATTCGCATCCTCGAACTTCGCGAACAGCGGTGGCACGAACTTCCGCAGGTGCGCCATCAGGGCTTCGGCCGCACCGACATCCGTCTCCAGCAGCAGATCCGCACCGTGCCGGAGCACGCGCACATCGGCCACCATCTTCCCCTTCGGGGTCAGCACCGCGGCATACACTGCCCGGCCGGGCGACGCATTCACGATATCGTTCGAAACGAGGCCCTGCACCATTTTCACGGGATCGCGGCCGTGCACGCGCACGAAGCTGCGATCGGTGCGGACGGCCACTACTGCGTCCAACGGCCCGCTCACGGGCCTGGCTCCAGCCTGTCGAGCAGCAACTGCACGCGTGCGGTGTCGGGCGCGTTCGGCCGGAGTTCGAGGTATCGGCGCAGCGCCCCGGCCGCTTCGTCGCCGCGGCCGAGACGGGTCAGTACGATCCCGCGGTCGCGCTCGTCATCCGCCGAGTCAGGGCTCACCAGCAGGATCCGCTCGATTGTCGACAGTGCCCGAACGTCGTCCCTGCGGTTCAGATAGTTCCCCTTCAGATTGGCCAGCAGTCGCACCAGGATATCGCTGCGATCGGCCACGCGCAGAAAATCCGGCTGCATGCGCACGGACCCGCCATAGACTTGATCGAGCAGGCCCTGCCCTTCGTCCTCGAAGCGGACCATTCCGCTCTGGAACGGATCCACGAGCAGTTGAACGGCCTCGCCGGCGTACCGTACCAGGAAGTGGCCGGGAAAGTTTACTCCATGCAGCGGGATGCCCAGCCGCCACCCGACCTCGAGATACACGATGCTCAGCGTAATCGGGATCCCCATACGACGATCGATGACGTCGTTCAGGAAGGAGTTCCGCGGGTCGTAGTACTCCATGCGATTGCCGCGGAAGCCCTCCTCCTCGAAGAGCACGCGGCTGACCTCCTGCACCATCACGATCGGAGCGGTCTCATCCCACAGCCGGTCGCGAGCCCGCTCCGCCAGTTCATCCAGGCGGCGCAGATAGGGCTCCGGCGTGAGCTGCGGGTACTCCTCCGCCGCGATCAGCAGTGCGGCGGAAGCCAGATCGATCTCCGGCTCCGGCTTCCGAACGAGATCGGCGAAGCGCGCACGTACCGACCGGGCGGGAACAGTCACGTCGCTTGCGGCTCCCGGCACAGCTCCGCCAGCCGGGCGGGATCGTCCGTCAGTTCACGGGTCAGGCGATGCACATCCGCTGTGCTCGCGGCGTTCGGCAGGTCTCTCTCCACCGTGTCACTGCCATCATGAGGCAGAAACACGACCGTCACGCGAAACCCCTGCACACCGGTGCCCTTGCGCGCCAGCAGGTTCGCCGTGTACTGGCGTCCATCCACATCCAGATCGGAATCGAGCCGATGCTCGATCCACGATTTGCCCTTGGCGAATTTGCTCATCTGCCCACCCTTCCTTGCGACTGAAAGGTAAGCGGCTCCGGAAGGGACCGGCAACGCCGGTCCGGCACGTCAGGCGGCAGCCAGTCCCGCGCGCCCTATCCGC
>JAGTUV010000258.1 GCA_018224305.1 Gemmatimonadota bacterium | reverse complement strand
GATGTGCCGCGCGTGGTGAACGCGCCGTGCCCGCGCGTGGTGAACGCGTCGTGCCCGTGGCCCCGTGGCAGAACAGGATCCCACCCCTACCGGAAAACCGCGCGTGCCCTCTCCAGGGCCCGGGCCAGCGCATCGATCTCCGTGGTGGTGTTGTAGAGGTAGCACGATGCGCGCGTCGTTGCGGGCACTCCGAGCCGGCGCATGAGCGGCTGGCAGCAGTGGTGGCCGGCGCGGACCGCGACGCCCTCGACGTCCACGATCGTCGCGACGTCGTGCGGGTGCACGCCCTCGAGCGCGAACGAAAACACTGCGGTCCGCTCTGCCGCGTCGTGCGGTCCGAATATAGTGATGCCATCCGTGCCGCCGAGGACCTCCAGGCCGTAGCGCGTCAGTTCCTGCTCATGCGACCACAGTGCGTCGTGACCGATGCCGTCGAGGTAGTCGGCGGCAGCCGCGAGTCCGATTGCGCCGCCGACGTTCGGGGTGCCAGCCTCGAAGCGGTGCGGCGACGTCTTGAACGTGGAACCGTCCGTACCGACGTAGTCGATCATCTCGCCGCCGCCCATGTACGGCGGCATGGCATCGAGCAGCTCCCGGCGTCCCCACAGCGCGCCTATGCCCATTGGCCCGCACATCTTGTGACCGGAGAGTGCGTAGAAGTCACAGCCCAGCGCCTGCACGTCGATCTTCAGATGAGGTGCGCCCTGCGCGCCGTCCACCACCAGCAGCGCACCCGCTTCGTGCGCCAGCCGGGCGATCTCCTGCACGGGATGGATGGTGCCTATGGCGTTGGAGACATGACCGATCGCGACGATGCGCGCGTGTCCCGACGCCAGCACAGCGCGCAACTCGTCGAGCCGGATGCGGCCCTGTTCATCGATGTCGACGAACCGCACGACTGCGCCCGTGCGCTCGGCGATCAACTGCCAGGGCACGATGTTGGAATGGTGCTCCAGCACGCTGAGTACGATCTCGTCACCGCGCTTGAGGTTGGCGCCGCCCCAGGAGTGCGCGACGAGGTTGATCCCTTCGGTCGCCCCGCGCACCCATATGACTTCATCGGCGAAGGCCGCACCGATGAACCGTGCAATGCGATCGCGTGCGCCTTCGTACGCCTCCGTGGCGCGGCGAGACAGATCATACAGCCCGCGATGGACGTTCGCGTTGTCATGCTCGTAGTAATGCCGGATCGCGTCGATGACGGCGCGCGGCTTCTGGGATGTTGCTGCATTGTCGAGGTAGATGAGCGGACGACCATCCTCCGTGCTCGTGGCGAGGATGGGGAATTCGCTGCGGATGGCCGCGGTGTCGATGAGGGGTGCAACAGTGTTCATGTCATCTCCAGCCGCCGGTCACCGTGCCGGGCCGGCGACCGGGAATCATGAACTCAGGCCGTGACCGGCGCGCTCGCGCCGTCGCCTCAGTCGTCGATGGCGATCAGGATGTCGCCATTCTCCACGCGTACCTCGAACGTCTGCACGGGCTTGATCGCCGGCAGCCGCGTTGCGCGGCCGGTCGCCATCTCGAAGCGCGCGCCATGCCACGTGCACTCGATGGTGCCGTCCTCGATGTCGCCCTCGGACAGCGGGAAGTCGCGGTGCGTGCAGTTGTCCTTGAACGCGTAGATCTGACCATCCGCGTTTGCCAGGCATACCTTGATGTCGCCGACCTCCACGCTCAGCAGCGTGTTCGGGGGCACATCGGCTTCGCTCGCGACTTTCGTAAAGCTGCCCGCCGCGGGATCCGGCACGTTCATGCCGAGATGCGCTCCGCGATCGCCTGCTTCAGCTCCTCGACGACACCCGGCATCGGCAGACGATCCAGCACCTCACCGAAGAACCCGAAGACCGCGAGACGTTCCGCCATCGGCCGCGTGATGCCGCGGGTCATGATGTAGAACATCTCTTCCTCATCGAGTTGACCGACCGTGGCAGCGTGTGAGCAGCGCACATCGTCCGCCTCGATCTCGAGGTTCGGCAGTGCGACCGCTTCCGCTTCGCGCGACAGGATCAGGCTGCGGTTCGTCTGGTACGCGTCCGTCCGCTGCGCCTTCGGGTACACCTTGATCAGGCCGCGGAACACTGCGTGTGCGCGATCCGTGAGTGCTCCCTTGTACAGCAGGTCGCTCGTTGCGTGCGGCACCTTGTGGTCCTGCCGCGTCGAGTGGTCGAAGTGCTGGTCGCCGCGACCGAAGTACAGGCCGAGCATGTCGCTGCGCGAGCCCGGCCCCTCCAGCGACGCGAGCAGGTCCACGCGTGCGACTGTGCCACCCAGGTTGACAACCAGCGTGTCGAGGTTGGCATCGCGACCCGCGATCGTCCGCTGCGTCGAGAGGTGGTGCACGTTCGCGCCGTACCGCTGGAGCGAAACGTACTGCACGTCGGCGCCGTTGCCGGCGATGACCTCGACCGCTCCGCACGAGAACGTCGGCGCATCGAAGTCCGGTGAATCCAGCTCTTCGACGAACCCGACGTGGCTCCCTTCTTCAGCGACGATCAGCGTGCGCGGGAAATAGCCGGCGCCCGCCTCCGTCAGATGCCGCACCACGCGGATCGGTGCATCGATCCGGACTCCGCGCGGCACATACAGAAAGATGCCCGCGTTCCAGAACGCGCCGTTCAGCGCGGCGAACTTGCCCGCTTTATCGTCGAGCGCACTGCCGAGGTGCTGCTGCACCAGCTCCCGATGGTCTTCCGCCGCGACCGTCAGGTCGGCCAGAATCACGCCCTGCGCGCGGAGCGCCTCGTCCAGTTCCACCTGCACGATGTGCGCACCGACCTGGAGCACACGCCCGCTCGCGGTACGTTCACGCAGCCACTCGGCCACCGACGCCGGCACCATCGCCGCCGACGCTTCGGCTGCCAGCTGAACGACGTCCCACTTCAGCCGCTTCGGGTCCGTGTAGCGCCACTCCTCCAGCGCCGTAGTCGGTAGCGGCAGCGCCTCGAAATCGCGGAACGCGTCGCGCCGCCAGTCACGCAGCCACGACGGCCCCGAATGGTTGTGCTCGTCGAATCTATCCTGATCCCAGGCGGCGCCCGTACCGGGTGCCGTCATTGTGCTAGCCAACTGACCCCTCCATCTCGAGCTCGATCAGACGGTTCAGCTCCACGGCGTACTCGAGCGGTAGCAGCTTCGCGATCGGCTCAATGAATCCGCGCACGATCATCGCGCTCGCTTCTCCCTCCGACAGCCCGCGGCTCATCAGGTAGAAGAGCTGCTCGGCTCCGATCTTCGATACCGTTGCCTCATGACCGACACTCGCGCTCTGCTCCTCGATCTCGATGTACGGGAACGTGTCCGTACGCGATGTCTCGTTCAGCAGCAGCGCGTCACACTCAACGTTCGACTTCGCGTTCTCCGCGCCGTCGTAGATCTTGCACAGGCCGCGATAGGACGAGCGACCCGTCCCCTTCGAGATCGACTTCGAGATGATCTGCGATGTGGTGTTCGGCGCCGCGTGCACCACCTTGCCGCCCGTGTCCTGGTGTTGCCCATTACCGGCGTACGCTATGGAAAGTATCTCGCCGTGCGCGCCCGGCCCCACCAGGTAGCAGCTCGGATACTTCATCGTCAGCTTCGAGCCGAGGTTACCGTCCAGCCACTCCATCGTGGCATGCTCATGTACCATCGCGCGCTGCGTGACGAGGTTGTACATGTTGTTCGACCAGTTCTGGATCGTCACATACCGGAACCGCGCCCCCGGCTTCACGATGATCTCGATCACGCCCGAGTGGAACGATTCCGTCGTGTACACAGGCGCCGTGCAGCCCTCGATGTACTGCGCCTCCGCGCCCTCATCGACGATGATCAGCGTCCGCTCGAACTGGCCCAT
>JAGTUV010000257.1 GCA_018224305.1 Gemmatimonadota bacterium | reverse complement strand
CGGGCGCACAGGCGGAGGCGGGCCGCGCCGGCGGTTCCGGCGCGAGCGGGAGGAGCCTGAGCACCGATGTGGGGATCAACCGTTTCGAGTGGGACCTCCACGCCTCCGCCGGAAGCGGCCGCGGTCCACTGGCGCCGCCGGGGCGCTACACCGCACGATTGACCGTGCCCAACATTGCGCCGGTCACCACGCCCGTGGTCGTGGATCTGGATCCGCGCCTCGTCGCGGACGGCATCACCACGCAGGATCTGCACGCACAGTACGAGCTGGCCACACGCGTCGCACAGCTCGCCAGCAACGTGCAGCAGCTCCAGTCCGATCTGCGCGCCGCGCGGGAGCGGGCCGCGAACGATCGCGATGCACTCGCCCGTGTTACCGCTCTCGAAGAGCGCGTCGTCACGCGCAGCGGTCAGGCCTACCCGCAGCCGATGCTCGCCGCCCAGGTCAGCTATCTGAACGGGATCGTGAGCCGGAACGACAACCGGCCGCACCGCGATGCATACGAGCGGTATGAAGAGCTGAGGGCGGAGGTGGATAAGGCACGGACGGAACTCCAGCGGATTCAGTGAGCATCAGCTGTCTGTCCGCGCTGCGTGCGGCTCGTCGAAACTGATGGAATGCGTTCGATCATGAAGATTGCGGTCATTCAGCAGCACGCTACGACAGACAAGCAGGCCAACGTCGCCCGCGGTCTCGCGGCACTCGAGACCGCGGCGCGCGACGGTGCCGTCCTCGCATGCTATTCCGAGCTTGCATTCGAGCCGTTCCATCCGCAACACCCGGCCAGCGGTGATGTGAGCGCGCTGGCCGAGCCCATCGACGGTCCGCTCGTGCGTGCCTTCCAGGAGAAGGCGCGCGATGTCGGGATCGTCGTCGTGTTGAACTTCTACGAGCGGGACGGCGCCCGGACGTACGATTCGTCGCCGGTCATCGACGCGGACGGCACGCTGCTCGGCATCACACGCATGATCCACATCACCGATTACGACTGCTTCCACGAGCAGGGGTACTACACGCCGGGCGATACCGGTGCGCCCGTCTACCACACGCGCGCGGGCCGCATCGGTGTCGCGATCTGCTACGACCGCCACTTCCCCGAATACATGCGCGCGCTCGCCCTGGCGGGTGCCGATCTCGTCATCGTTCCGCAGGCAGGTACGCTGGGCGAGTGGCCGGCGGATCTGTACGAGGCGGAGATGCGCGTTGCCGCTTTCCAGAACGGCTACTACACGGCGTTGTGCAATCGCGTCGGGCGGGAGGAGCGGCTCGTTTTCGCGGGCGAGTCGTTCGTGTGCGGTCCGGACGGCGTCGTCACCGCGCGGGCGGCACAGGGCAGTGATGAGATCCTCATCGCCGACATCGATCTCGCGCTGAACGCGCAGTCACATGCGCGGCAGCTGTTCTTGAAGCATCGCCGGCCGGAACTG
This sequence comes from Gemmatimonadota bacterium, assembly GCA_018224305.1. GTDB lineage: Bacteria > Gemmatimonadota > Gemmatimonadetes > Longimicrobiales > RSA9 > SH-MAG3. Next base: position 2,824 of record JAGTUV010000257.1, on the reverse strand, counting down.
TACGCGGAGTGGCTCAGCGGACGCTGAAGAGAATCGCGACACCGGCGAGGATCATCTTACCCCCGCCGGCCACCACCCGCCCGCCCTTTGTTCACTGCCCTTCGGTCACAGGCCGCCGACCGCCGCCAGTTACCACCGCCAGGCAAATGCCGACCGGCCTAATACCGGTAGTGGTCCGGCTTGTACGGCCCTTCCACCGGCACGCCAATGTACTCGGCCTGCTTCGGCGTCAGCTTCGTCAGCTTGACGCCGAGCTTGTCCAGGTGCAGGCGCGCGACCTTCTCATCCAGATGCTTCGGCAGCACGTACACCTTTTTCTCGTACTTCTCGGCGTTATCCGCCAGCTCGAGCTGCGCCATCACCTGGTTCGTGAAGCTCGCGCTCATGACGAACGACGGATGTCCCGTCGCGCAACCGAGGTTGAGGAGCCGGCCCTCGGCCAGGATCATGACGCTGTGGCCGTCCGGGAAGCGGAACTCGTCGTACTGCGGCTTGATGTTGATCCGCTCGACGCCCTTCAGCTTCTTCAACCCGGCCATGTCGATCTCGTTGTCGAAATGACCGATGTTGCCGATGATCGCCTTGTCCTTCATGCGCGACATGTGGTCGGCCGTGATGATGTCGAAGTTGCCCGTCGTCGTGATGAAGATGTCGGCCGTCTCGACCACGTCCTCCATCGTTGTGACCTGGAAGCCTTCCATGGCGGCCTGGAGTGCGCAGATCGGATCGATCTCGGTGACGATCACGCGTGCGCCCTGACCCTTGAGCGCCTGCGCGCAGCCCTTGCCGACCTCACCGTAGCCGAATACGACGGCGACCTTGCCGCTGAGCATGACATCGGTCGCGCGGTTGAGACCGTCGATCACCGAGTGACGGCAGCCGTAGATGTTGTCGAACTTCGACTTCGTCACGGAGTCATTCACGTTGATCGCGGGGAAGAGCAGTGTGCCCGCGCGCTCCATCTCGTAGAGCCGGTGCACACCGGTCGTCGTCTCCTCGGAGACGCCGATCATGTCGGGGACGATGCGCTGCCAGCGCGTCGCGTCCTCATCCTGAATGCGACGGATCAGGTCCAGGATCACGCCCCACTCCTCCGGGTCGTTCTCCTCGTCGAACGCGGGGACGTTGCCGGCCTTCTCGTACTCGAGACCCTTGTGGATCAGGAGCGTGGCATCGCCGCCATCATCGACGATGAGGGTCGGGCCGCCGCCGTCAGGCCACTGCAGCGCCTGGTCCGTGCACCACCAGTATTCCTCGAGCGTCTCGATCAGCACCGCGGTCTGCACCGTCATGTGCAGCGAGCCCATCACGCGCTGGCCTGTCAGCGGCTTCTGCGCGGCGAACTCCTCGCGAATCGCCATCAGGCCCGGCATCTCCTGCTCGGCCAGCCGGATCTCCTTGCGGCCGAATTCCGCCAGCGACAGGTCTGCGACCTTGTATGCCGGACGTGTTCCTGTCGTCTTCTCGTCACCAACCATTACTGTGCTCATGTCACTCCCTCGAGTATGTGCGAAACGTGCTACCATCTCCGATCAATACAGCGCCGGCGCGACAGTCACGCGCCGTCCGGTTTTCTTCACACCGTCGCAGCGCTCGCGCGACACGGCAGTGCGGCCGTCCTCACATCGCTGTGCCACTCGCAGCGAACAGCACCGGGCCCTTCGCGCCCGGTTCCGCCGCCAGTCCCCGCCAGCGCACGCGTCCGAAGCCGCATTCCGCGAGCCACGCATGCACCTGCTCCTGCGTGAAGCCCTGCCACACATGACCCATCGCCTCGCGGTACTCCGCGCGACCGTGCGCCATCATGTCCACCACAATCAGCCGCCCTCCAGGCTTCAACACCCGGCGCGCCTCGCTCAGTGCGGCCACCGGCTCCGGCACGTAATGCAGGACCAGCGACATCACTGCCGCGTCCAGTTCGCCGTCGTCCAGCGGCAACGCCTCCAGCGCGCCGCAGCGCAGCTCGACATTCTCGCGCTCGTGCAGACGACGACGTGCAGCCGAAAGCATCTCCCTGGATTCGTCCACTGCGATCACCCGACCCGCGTACGGCGCGAGCTCGTTCGACACGATACCCGTGCCGCACCCCAGATCGCCGATCACGATGTCGTCGTCCAGCAGCGCGAGCAGCCCGGCGAATCCCGCACGTGCGCCGAACAGGTCCGCACGCAATGCGTCCCACTGCCCGGCTGTCGACGAGAAGAACTCCTGTGACCGCGTGCGACGCTCGCTCAGTACCTGCGTCGCACGAGCCTCGTCCTGCGCCGTCTCCGGTTGCGCCCCGAGACCGTCCCGGACCACCTGCCACAACTGCTTTGCGACCGGTTCCAGTCGCGGCGCCAGCCGGTAATACCGGCTCGGACCCTCCGACCGCGTGATCAGCCAGCCGTCGTCCGACAGATGCTTGAGGTGTCGGCTGACCGTCGACTGCGGCAACTGCACCGCCGCGCACAGCTCGTTGACGCTCAACTCGTAGCGCCCGAGCAGCAGCAGGAGTCGCGTGCGGGTCGGGTCGGCGAGCGACGCGATGGTCGCATGGATGTCGGCGGCCGTAGCCGGAGGTGTCTTTATTCGCATATCCGGATAGAAAGATAAAGGGAGGGGTGCTGCGACGCAATGGCTGCGGGGAGAGCCGTTATTTCGCGTTACCCGCGCTCACGCAATACGGAAGGGAGTGGGCGGAAGGAAGGCGAACCAACGGGATGGGCGTCCCGCGCGTATTATGGAGAGTGACGGGCGACAGGATCGGCAACGAGGAGGGTGAGATGAGGGCAGTGCGGACGTGGGTCGGTGCGGCTGTGCTGGCGGTGCTGGCGACGGGCTG
>JAGTUV010000256.1 GCA_018224305.1 Gemmatimonadota bacterium | reverse complement strand
GCGGACAAGCCACATTGGGGTCGGATGAACTGCGCGGTAAGAGACAGGTGCGCGGTAAGAGACAGGTGCGCGGAGTGGACATCCCGCGCGGACGTGCCGAAGCCGTGAGCCCGATGCTGGCTGCGATTACGATCCAGCTGCGGTATCTGCAGCGGCCGAATCGGTGGTCTCGACGCCGGCGGGCAGCATCCGGCCGCCCTCCTCGCAGCGATCGCGGAAGATCCGCCGCCATTTCCCGCCCTGGTCGGCACCGACCGCCTCGAACCATGAGTCGTTGATGCCATAAACCTGGAGCAGCAGTTCCGGAGTGCCGTCGCGGCTCCAGTCGAGGTAGTCGATCATGCGCGGCGCGGCCTTGCCCGTCTCGGGATAGCTGCGGTAATTGACAAACACCGTGTCATACCCCGTCTGGCTGGTCGTCGGTGCGAAGATGTAGAACATGGAGTAGCCATCATTGTCGAGGCCCGGTCCGAGCGTGTCGCCGACGAGGAGAGTGGCGGTGTAGGCGTTTCCGGTCGCACCTGTCGGGAACACGGTCACCTGCTCGATCGCCGAGGCCCAGCTGCCGGGCAACTGGGCCCGGCGCGCACGCACGGCACGTTCGGCCAGAATCGGCGCGATGCGCGCACGCACACCTGCCGGCACCTCCAGCCGGTCCGCGCGTGGCGGAACAGTGGGCGCATCGGCGCGCGCCAGCGCGAGGAACTCGGCGGCGGCAATGCTGCCGGACAGCTCCAGCGTGCCGGTAGCGGTCGGCAGCAGCGGGCAGGTGGGCGTTTCGGGGACGCCCGCGTTGTCCACAACGAACGTGCCGGCACGACGTCCACCGCTGAAAAGCGTGAACTCAGCGCCCTGCCTCATGAACTCTGCGACGAACCGGCCGGCGTACGTTGCAGCATCGCCAGCCGAACGGATCGGTGAGAGGGAGTCGCCCGTGATCTGACCGACCGGCGTCATGATGCCGCCCGCCGCCGTGCGCGCGACGTAGTAGAGGATCGGACTCGTCGGGAGCGGTTCCACTCCCGCTTCCTGCGTACCCTCCGCTACCTCCACCGCCCGCGGCGGCGGCGGTACGACCGCGATATCGGCGCCGCCCCAACTCACGTTGTCGCAACCGGCGAGAATAACTACAATCAGGCCGACTGCGGCGCGGGCGCTCCGGATCACTGGCTTCATGGCTCCACCTTGTTCCACCCCTCGATGACCCCGGACAAAGTAGGGACTCGCGCTCTGTGTTGGCAATCGCCGGACCATGAGGTAGGGCGGCGTAGTGGCGATGCGGGACGTGGGGGCGGCGCGGACCTGGTTTTACTTTTGCAAAACGGCTCGTGCCGCTATGCCGGCTGCCGCCCGGCGTATGCAGAAGCCTCGATCCGTGTCCATTCCATGAGCAGAGCGGCCATTGTGAAAAGGTGAAACCAGGTCCGACGGAGTTCAGGCACGTGCTGGGGCACTGGGGCACGGGTGTTACCATCGTCGCCACGCTGACGCGTTCCGGGGACCCGTGCGGTCTCACGGCGAACGCGATCAGCGCAGTGTCGCTCACGCCACCACTCGTGCTTGCGTGCGTCGAGCGCGGCGCGGACTCGCACGACGCCCTGCGCAGCGCCGGTGTGTTCTCCATCAACATCCTCGCGCTGGGCAGCGAAGATCTGGCGCGCAGGTTCGCGAGCGATGACACTGCCGGTAAATTCGCCGGGGTGCCGTACAACACCGAGGCGAGCGGTGCGCCGGTGCTCGCTGAGGCGCTCGCATGGCTCGACTGCCGCGTTCACGCCGAGTACGACGGCGGTGACCACACCATTTTCGTCGGCGAAGTTCTCGCGGCGGGCGCACGCGACGGCGAGCCACTGATGTACCACCGGCGCGGCTACCACCGACTAGCTGAATGAGTTCCACACAGTCCATCCGCCGCCTGGTCGAATGACCTCGGCACATTCCATCCGTCGCACGATCGCAGCGCTCGCGGTCGGCGTCACTCTCGGCGCGGTCGCCAGCGCCGGCATTGCGTTGCTTCTCTACACCGGCCAGGGGTTCCTGCGCGCTGCGGGTCTCCTCGTTTCGTCCACGCTGATGGCCGTGGCGGCGGGCCTCTGGGCGGGTGCACCGGAGTCGTCCAATCTCCCCGCGGGCGCGCGCGCGGTTCCGGCCGGAGCGGCATCCGGACCGCGCGGGGAAGCCTTGGTGTCGACGACTGGTCGCTGGTTGGGTCTGCTTGCCGCGCTCGTCGCCGGCGGTCTGTTCACCGCGTTCTGGAGTGCGCAGCCTCCGCTTCGCGAGGTGGCCTGGGCGGGTGCATTCGCCGTGCTGCTCGTGCTCGCGCTGCCCGCCTACAGCGCCGGTACGCTGCTGGCCGCGCTTCACGCACGCGATCGTGGGCCGGGCGCGAGCGCAGTCGCATCCGCTTCGATGGCCGGCAGCGCATTCGGCATTCTGCTCGCCGCCACCGTGATCATCCCTGCGATCGAGCCTTGGTCCGTGTTCTACGGCGGAGCCGCGCTGCTCGCTGTAGCGTCCATTCTCGACAGGGGCCCCAGTCGCGTGTCGCCCGTCACCGGAGTCACTCATATGACCGATCGCGTCGTAATCGTCACCGGCGCCGCTGACAGCGGCCAGCTCGGCCACACCATTGCACGCACGTTTGTCGATGCCGGCGCGCGCGTCGTCATCAGCGGGCGAACCGCTGCCATAACTGACGCGGCTGCGAGTCTCGCACCGGCGGGCGAGGTCCTCGCCGTCCAGGCGGACCTGACGAACGACGATGACGTCGCGCGGCTGATCCATGATGTGCGCGAGCACTTCGGACGCATCGATGCACTGATCAACGTCGCAGGCGGCCTGTCCGTCATTGCCTCCGTCGAAGATACGACACCCGCGGAATGGCAGCGCGAGATCGAGCGCAACGCCGGTACGGCGCTGCGGCTGTCCCGTGCTGCACTGCCGCTGCTGCGCGAGAGTCGCGGCGCCATCGTCAACTTCGCGGCGCCTGCAGCGTCACGCGCTCCGGCCAGGCTCGCCGCGTACAGCGCAGCAAAAGCTGCCGTTGTCGCCCTCACGCGCTCGCTCGCCATCGAGGAGAAGTCGAACGGCGTACGTGTGAACGCTATCGCACCGGGCATGATGGACACGGACCAGAACCGGGCGGAGGCCGGGGAGGATGTCACGTATGTGAGCCGCGACGATGTCGCCGCCGTCACGCTGTTCCTCGCGGGCCCGGGCGCCGCGGGAGTGACGGGCGAGACCGTTCACGTTCTGGGCGAAACGATCCGGTGAACAGGAACCGGGCGTGGTGCACTGAGCGCAGCCTGCTTCGTCGCGTGACACCTGCTTCGTAGCCTGACGCCTGCTCCGTCGCGCGACGCCTGCTCCGCCGGCTGACGCCTACTCCGCAGCTGCCTTCGCCTGACGCGCCAGGAGTACCGCGGCAACTACCAGGACCACGACACCGACGATCTGCAGTCCGGCCATCCGCTCGCCCAGCAGTACTGCGGCCATGGAAGCTGCGATCGCCGGCTCTACCGATGCGAGCATTGCGGCGGTGCTCGCGCGCAGGTGACGGAGCGCGGCGATGTAGAGGCCGTAGGGCAGGAGCGTCGGCACGATGCCGAGACCGATCAGCAGCATCGTCTGATCGGGAGCACGGACGAATGGCGCTACGGGCGACGCGAGAATGCCCAACGACAGTGCGGCGAACGCGAACGACCAGAACAGCGACGCGAGCGGGCCGTATCGCTCCGTTGCTACCTTGCTGAACAGCGTATAGAGCGCGTAGCCGAGGCCGGATCCGAGGCCGAACAGCAGGGCGGGGAGCGGCAGCGCGGCCGTACCGCTCAGCAGCGCCCCGGCGGCACCCGTCACGAGCACCACGCCGATCAGTACGAGCACGAGCGAGAGTGCACGGATGCGGCCGAAGTGCTCGCGCCAGAGGACTGCCGAGACCAGGACGACGAACGCGGGCGCGGTGTACAGCAGAGCGACGGCAATCGAGACCGTCGTCCGCTGGAGACCGGCGAGGTAGAGGAGACCGAAGAGTGCGAAGCCGATGACGCCGTACGCGGCGAAGAACGGCAGCGCTCGGAGCGGGACACGCACGCCGCGCAGCATGCGCGCGAGTGCGATCAGCAGCACGGCCGCGAACCCTACGGCGGCGCGGGCGCTGGCGACTTCCAGCGGTTGCAGGCCCGCCTGGTAGAGGTACTTCGCGAATATGCCGAACGTCGCCCAGAGCGACGCGGCGCCCAGTACGAGCGCCGCGCCGGCTACCGGCCGCCGGCGGCGAAGAATCGCTTGTTCGACAGTTCCAGCCACTG
>JAGTUV010000255.1 GCA_018224305.1 Gemmatimonadota bacterium | reverse complement strand
GAGATCGGAGTGGCGAGGGCGCTGGCGGCGAGGACGCTGGTGGCGAGGACGCTGGTGGCGAGGACGCTGGTGGCGGCGGGCGTGGCGATTGCCGTGCTCGCTGGCGGGCCGTCCAGCGCAGCGGCGCAGCTCCCCGCTGACGCATCGTGGCGGACCATTGAAAGCACGAACTTCCGCGTAACCTACGAAGCGGGTCTCGAATCGCTGGCCCGTCATGCCACGGCCAGCGCCGAGAGGGCGTATGGCGCGCTGGAGGCCCTCGTCGCCGAGGCGCCGCGCGGCGTCATCGACATCGTCCTGGCGGACAACCTCGACCTGAGCAACGGATACGCGACTCCGTTCCCCACCAACCGTATCGTCGTGTACGCGAAGCCGCCGGTCGACGTGCTGGAACTGCAGTACACGCGCGACTGGATCGAACTGGTGGTGACGCACGAGCTCGCGCACATCTTCCACCTGGATGTCACCAGCGGTTTCGGACGCATCCTGCGGACGGCCTTCGGGCGCGCGCCGCTGCCCTGGCCTGTATTCCCGGCAGTAGGCGTTCCCTTGTGGAGCGTCGAAGGACTCGCCGTCGGTGTGGAGTCGGCCGTGACCGGCCTTGGCCGGGTGCACGGCAGCTATCACGAGATGGTGGTGCGCACTGCTGCGCTCGCCGGAGCGCTCGACGAATTCGACAGGCTCGGTGCCGCCTCCGCCCGCTGGCCCGGCGGGGCTCGCGTCTACATCTATGGTTCGCTGTTCATGGACTACGTCGCGCGTCGCTACGGCACGGACGCGGTCGCGCGCGTGGTACGGAGCACGGCCGGTGCGGTGATCCCGCCGCCGCTCTGGTTCGGGCGCGTGGGCAGCAATGCGCTGGGGATCACGTTCCGCGATGCCTATCGCGACTGGCAGCGCGAGACGATCGCGCTCGGCGACTCACTGGCTCGACTGCTCGAAGGGCAGGGACTGACGTCCGGTGCGATACTCACGGATCATCGCGCGATTGCGCTGTATCCCCGGTTCTCGCCCGACGGCCGTCGTGTTGCCTACGCCGCGCACGACTGGCGTACGCCGCCGCGGCTGCGCGTCATCGATTCGGAGAGCGGAGCGCAGCGCAGTTCGGAGCGTCTCAATCAGCCCGCTGGAGCCGCATGGGTGAGCGCTGACCGGCTCATCACTTCCGACATCGATTTCGTCGACCGGTTCCGTGCGTTCGGCGATCTGTACCTGGCCGGAGACGGCCGCCGTCGACTCACACGCGGTCAGCGGCTGCAGGAGCCGGACGTCTCACGTGATGGACGGATCGTAGCCGTGCAGAACGCGGGCGGTACGAACAGACTCGTGCTCGTCGATACGGCCTCCGGTCGTGTAGCGCCGATCACGGAATACGATAGGGACACGCACTGGGCTCTGCCGCGCTTTGCGCCGTCCGGTGATCGCATCGCCGTTTCCCGGTGGACCACCGGAGGTGCATACGACATTGTCGTCATGGACACTCTCGGGACCGCGATCGTGGCTACCGACGGCACAGGTATCAATGCGGGCCCGGCGTGGTCGCCGGATGGGCGCTGGATCCTGTTCTCCTCGGATCGTACGGGTATCGCGAACCTTTACGCAGCCGATGTCGCGCAACTCACGCGTGATGCTGCACCCGGAAGTGCGGCGCGACCCGCACTGCGTCAGGTGACGAATGTGCTGACCGGTGCCTTCCATCCGGACGTCTCGCCGGACGGAAGCTCCATCATCTACGCCGCCTACACTCACGACGGCTTTCGCATCGAACGTCTCCCATTCGACACCGCACAATGGCGAACGCCGCAGCCTGCGGGCTTGACGCATAGCTTCGCGCCGCGGGACGATCACGGGCGCGGAGGGGGTGTCATCGCCGACTCCGTGGCTGCCGCTTTCACAACGCCGGACACGCTCGCCGGAGTAGCGCGCAGATACAACCCGGCGCGTTCGCTGAGGCCGCACTTCTGGCTGCCGTATATCGAGTCGGGCGTAATCGATGATGCGACGTTCCTCGGATTGTGGACCTACGGCCAGGATCTGGTCGGACGTCATTCGTGGCAGGCGACGTTCGCGGTCGAGACAGGAAGAGGCCGGACGCAGGGCGGTCTCTCCTACACATTCCACGGGCTGCCCACCATCCCCGGTGTGAATCTGCATCCTGCGCTGAGTGCCCGCATCGATCGGGACTGGGATACATACTTCCCTGCGTCCGGTCCGGGCGAGCCGTATGCGGACGAGCGTGAGGACCTGGCCGCGCTGTCGCTCGATCTCGTCAGGGCACGGTGGAGATCGACGAGTGGCATTGGCGTCGCCGCCGAGCGGGTTCAGCGTTCGCGCTATCTATATGATGCGTCTCCTGACTTGTCGTTGATCGATCCGGACGATGACCTGTGGGGCGTGCGTCTCAATGCGTTCACCGCTCGTTTCGTCCGGCCGCCGCTCTCCATCAGCCGTGAAGATGGGTACACCCTCCAGGTCACCGGCAGACAGCGCCGGGAGCGCGAGGTCCGGACACATGAGACAGACGCCGGCACGATCACGTTCGACGCTTCATATCGTGAGATCACATCGTGGAACACCGCCTATCTCGCGTTGCCGCTGCCGGGCTTCGCTCGCCATGTGCTCGCGCTCCGCTTCAGCGGCCTGCTCCGTGACGGTCCGGGCGCATCGATCAGCAGGGTGGGAGGCGCTGGTGGCGACGGACTCACGGTACCCGGGGTGGTCTCCGGTCTCGGCGGTTCGTCCACGCTCCTGCCCGTCCGCGGCTTTGAAAGCGGCGCCCGCTTTGGCAGCAACGCATGGACTGCATCGTTCGAGTATCGCCTGCCGGTCGTATTGATCGACGCAGCGCTCCGTCCACTCTTCCTCGACCGCATCAGTGCAGCCGCGTTCGTCGACGCAGGTCACGCCTGGTGCAGCGAGCAGCTGGCCGCGCGATTCACCGCGTGTACGTCCACGTCCGCAAGTCACGCCTCGCTCATCGGCGTCGGCGCGGAAACGACGGTCTTCCTCGGATTCCTCGGTCTCCACGCACCGCTCCGCCTGGGCGGCGGTGTGCCCGTCCGCGGCTCCGTCAACAAGACGCCCCGGGCCTACGTGCTGATCGGGCATTGGTTCTGAGCCGGCTGGCACGCTTCTTTAATGCCTCCATACCCAACCAGGTGAAACCGCACCAAAGGAGAGCCCCCGATGGGTGGTAAGCGTCCCGATCAGCACAACATCGCGCCCGGGGAAGCCGGCGCTACCGACTACAAGAATCTGCCGCAGGAGCCGCGCGACCTGAAGGCGCAGAAGGACAAGCCGAAGCCGAAGGAGTTGCCGTGGTCCGATCAGCATCTCCCGCGTCCCGACGACTCCACGGGCAGCACGGAAGAACAGCGCTCCGAGGAGCGCGAGCAGTAACGCCGTGATGGCGCACGTTACGATGAACGGGTGGCTTCCTGATCCGCTATCGTGAACGTGCGCCATTGTTATGACCCCACCTCTCCGGTCCTCACTTCTCGGACCTCGCGCACCAGACCTCGCACACCAGACCTCGCACACCAGACCTCGCACACCAGACCTCGCACACCAGACCTCCTGATCCATGCATCGCTGGCCCGCTGATGGGGGATGGCCGGGCGTGGACAACGCGTGGATAACGCGTGGACAAACTGTCGATAACGGCGAAAAAGCGTGGAGCAAAGCGGCCATCCGCGGGTATCCACAGGAGTGGATAATTGACCCCCTTGACCCCCATATCTGGGGGTTGTATCGTAGACGCCCCACGACATATTGGGTGTCCGCCGTTAACGTCCCCGCACGGGGATCGGCGTTCCTGTTATCTGTGCTACGAGTTGCCAAGACGACCCTGCGCGGGCCGGCCTGTCCATGTTCATAGTTGCTTCGAAGGAGATCCCATGAGCGCACACCCTCCGCACGTTTCGCCGGCGGATTTACTGCCGGAAGACCTGCCTGTCGCCGATCTGTCGGACAACGCGCGCATCATCCTGGCCCGCCGGTACCTGAAGAAGGACGACAAGGGCCGCCCGGTGGAGGAGCCGGAGCAGATGTTCTGGCGCGTGGCGCGGGTCATTGCGGAGGAAGACCGGAAGCATGGTGCGAGCGAAGGCGCGGTGGAAACGCTGGCGCGCGAGTTCTACCGTCTGATGACGCGTCGGCTGTTCGAGCCGAACTCGCCAACACTGATGAATGCGGGCCGGCCGCTGGGTCAGTTGAGCGCGTGCTTCGTTCTGCCGGTCGAGGATGCGCTCTCGAACGGGAAGGACGGCATCTACGACACGCTGCGGTCGATGGCGCTGGTGCATCAGTCGGGTGGCGGGACAGGCTTCGCGTTCAGCCGTCTGCGCCCCACGAACGATGTGGTGAAGTCGACGCAGGGCGTGGCGAGCGGTCCGGTGTCATTCATGCGGCTCTATGATGCATCGACGGAAGTGGTGAAGCAGGGCGGTACACGCCGCGGCGCGAACATGGGCATACTGCGTGTGGACCATCCGGATGTCCGCGAGTTCGTGACGTGCAAGCTGGATGTCACGCAGATCACGAATTTCAACGTGTCGGTGGCGATCACGGACGCGTTCATGGAAGCGGTCAAGACGGGCGCGATGTACGATCTGATCAGCCCTCGCAGCGGCGAGGTGGTCGGGCAGGAGAACGCACAGGAGATCTTCGATCTGATCGTGCACGGCGCATGGGCGACAGGCGAGCCAGGTGTGTTCTTCGTGGATCGTGCGAACGAGTACAATCCGGTACCGCATCTCGGCAGCTATGAGGCGACGAACCCGTGCGGCGAGCAGCCGCTGCTGCCGTACGACGTCTGCAACCTCGGCTCGATCAATCTCGGCCTTTTCGTGCGTGATGACGTGCCGCAGGATGCGCCGTGGCAGGACCGCCTGCACTGGGATGATCTGCGTCAGGTGGTGCACCTGTCAGTGCATTTCCTCGACAACGTCATTGATGCAAACAACTATCCGTTGCCGGAGATCACGGACCTCGCGCAGCGCATCCGCCGCATCGGTCTGGGCGTGATGGGCTATGCAGATCTGCTCGTGCGGGTGGGTGTGCAGTACAACAGCGAAGAAGGCATCGAGGTCGCTCGCGAGATCATGCGCTTCGTCGATGAGGAGAGCAAGCGCGCGAGCGAGCGGCTGGCGGAGACCCGCGGTGTGTTTCCCGAATGGGAGAAGAGCATCTGGGGTCCCGATGCGACCGCGGCGCGTGCGGCCAACGGCGAGCGTGTGCGTCCGATGCGGCGGCTGCGCAACTGCAACGTGAACACGGTCGCGCCGACGGGCACGATCTCGATTTTCGCGGACTGCTCGGGAGGCATCGAGCCGCTGTTCGCCGTCGCGTTCATGCGCAACCAGGCGGGCGCGATGATGCCGGATGTGAACCGTGATTTCGTGGCGATGGCGAAGAAGCAGGGCTGGTACTCCGAGGATCTGATGAAGCGGATCGCGGAGGAAGGCCACATCCACTTCGAGGAAGTGCCGAAGGAAGTGCAGCGCGTATTCGTGACGGCGCACGACGTGTCGCCGGAGTGGCATATCCTCACACAGGCTGCGTACCAGGAGTTCGTGGACAGTGCGATCTCGAAGACCTGCAACTTTCCGCGCGAGGCGAACGAAGAGCAGGTCCGCCAGATTTACCTGATGGCGTACGACCTGAAGTGCAAGGGCGTGACCGTCTACCGCGACGCGTCGCGCCCGCAGCAGGTATTGTCGACAGGCAAGACGATGAAGGAAGCGAGCAGCGCCTCGGCCGGCACCTCGGCCGTGACCGACCTCGAAGCTCAGCTGGCGGATGCGCGTGAGCGGCTCCATCGCTACGAGCATCGCATCGAAGAGATGCGGCTGCAGCTGGAGGATGCCGAGGCGCGGCTCCAGACCCGCCGGCACAAGCGCACGCGGCCGGCCGCGCTGAAAGGGTCGACCCGGCGCATGCCATCGCCGCTCGGTGATCTGTACGTGACGGTGAACGAGGATGAGGGCGGCAAGCCGTTCGAAGTGTTTGCCACGCTCGGCAAGGCCGGCGGCGCGGCAATGGCGGACGTCGAAGGCATCGGCCGTCTCATCTCGCTCGCGCTGCGCAGCGGCGTGCCGATGGCAGACGTCGTTCAGCAGCTGCGCGGCATCGCGTGCGACCGCGCGGTCGGACTCGGACCGAACAAGGTGCTCTCGGTACCGGACGGCATTGCGCAGGCGCTTGCACAGCACATGCATGAAAAGCTGGGCGTGCAGCAGGAGCTGCTGCCGCTTGCCGGCGGCCAGACGGTCGAAGCGATTTCGCCCGCACCTGCATCGGGCTCGATGCAGCCGCAGGCGAAGATGGACTTCGGCTATGATCCGGGCGAGGCGTTCATCGGCACGTGTCCGGAGTGTTCGTCCGGCCTTCAGTTCATGGAGGGCTGTGTGAAATGCCTCGCCTGCGGTTACAGCGAGTGCGGGTGAACAGGCAGTTGTGCGGCGGTCATGACGACGTGACGCCGCTCCGTCAACGGTCGGCCAACTGAAGCGGCGCTGCTTCGAACGGCCAACGCGATGTGACCGTTGACTCGGGTCCTGGGGGATGGTTCGCCCTCAGGACCCGTCTGCTTCGGGCCTGGTGACGTCTCTGCTCCGGAAGGGTTCCAGTCCGAGATGCGCAAATGAATGATGCCGGCGGTCCGATCGTCGTGGTGGGTGCAGGCGCCGCCGGGCTCATGGCGGCGATCTTCGCCGCAACATCGTCACGTCGCGTCATCCTGCTCGAGCGCACGAAGGATGGCGGTCGTAAGATCCTGATCAGTGGTGGCGGTCGCTGCAATGTCCTGCCCTCCAGACTCTCGCCGCAACAGTACGTCACGGCTTCATCGCCCAACACGATGCGCAACATGCTGCTGTCGTGGCCGCTGCCGGAGCAGCAGCGGTTCTTCGAGCATGATCTGCGCATACCGCTCGCGCTCGAAGCTTCATCCGGCAAGCTGTTCCCGGAATCAAACCGGGCGAAGGACGTGCGCGATGCTCTCGTGGCCGAGGCGCGGCGGCGGGGAGTGGATATCCGTTTCGACAGCGCCGTGCATGACATCCTGCCGGCTGGTCAGAATCGATGGAAGGCGCGTCTTGCAGATGGGAGCTCTGTCGATGCGATGGCTGTCGTTGTCGCCACGGGCGGGCTCTCCGTCCCTGCAACCGGCAGCGACGGCAGAGGTCTGCGTATCCTGGAGCGTCTTGGCCACACCATCAACGACACCTACCCGGCGCTCACACCGTTGACAGCGGATTCGCCGGCGCACGCGGCGCTCGCGGGTGTCTCACTGAACGTGAGGCTCACGGCTCCGCTGATGAAGGGCGCTTTCGAGACGGAGGGCGGATTCCTGTTCACGCACCGCGGCTACAGCGGTCCTTCCGTGCTGAACATATCGCACCTGGCGGTGCGGTCGAGATTGTCGGGCGGGCCTCTGCAGCCCGTGCATGTGCAATGGACCGGTCAGGACTTTGACTCGTGGGATGAGCTCCTGCGCGAGGGCGGTGCTGCCCAGATCGCGACGGTGATGCGCAGGCGGCTGCCCGCACGGTTGGCGGATGCGCTGATCGCGGAGGCGGGCGTGGATGCGCAGCGCACCCTCGCGGAGCTTCGCCGGGACGAACGGTCACGCCTGGTCACGATGCTCGCGCGCTATCCACTGCCATGGACGGGAGACGAAGGCTATCAGAAGGCGGAAGTTACGGGCGGCGGTGTCGCTCTCGGCGAAGTCGATCCGCGGACGCTCGAGTCACGGCTGAACCCCGGATTGTATGTGTGCGGCGAAGCACTGGACGCGTTCGGTCCGATCGGCGGCTACAACTTCGCGTGGGCGTGGGCAACGGGTCGGGCAGCGGGACTCGGTGTGGCGCGCATCACCGGGTAGAGGCCCGAGCCGGACGCAACAGGCGTCCGGCTCGGACGGGGGCTAGAAACGAGCCGGCGCGTTCGCAGCGGCCGCCACGGCATCACGGATGAACTCGCGAATGTGCTGATTCGAGGTAGCGAGGTCTTCCTGGCGCAGGTACATCATGTGGCCGCTGCGATAGGCCTCGAACCGCATGCGGTCCTGAAGCCTTCCTGCAGGGTCCATGTTCCACATCGTATACTTGGCGCCGAAGTAGTCGGTGCCGCCGTCGAAGTAACCCGATTGCACGAACAAGTGGAGGAACGGGTTCTCGGCCATGGCCGACCGAAGATTCTCACCGGTGCGATCGCCAGTGCGGTTCCACGGGTTTACGGGCCCGAACATCCAGTACTGAAGATCGGTCTCGTAGCCGAGCACATCGCGCAGATAATGGTTGATGGCCGGAGTGAATGCGTGGTTCCATGCCGTGAGTGCAGGATCATAGTCATAGCGCTCGCCGGAGTCGGCCCGATCGATACCGCGGTAGCGTGAATCGAGCCTGCCGACGGTGAGGCCCTGATCCCGGAGCAGTTCCTTCCAGAAGAAGCCGGTGGGCACGGCCAGGCTGTAACCGAGGACGGTTTGCTCGGAGAGGCCGGAGTAGCGGGCGACTCGCTGCGCGAGTTGACTGCGTCGCTGAGGATCGAGCGAGCCGCCGCGCGCGAGAGCGGGGATGAGTTCATCGACGGTGAACTGTTCGACCTCGGGCAGCAGCTGTTCGAGGTCACGACCCTGGAGGTCCGGTGCGAGCGCGCGGTGGTACCATGCAGTCGCGGTGTAGTACGGCAGCGAGAGTGCGCTGCCGACGGGGCCGTCGCGGGAGACACCGAGGACCGTTGGCGAAACGAGGATCACGCCGTTCAGGTACATCCAGTGCGAGCTCTGCAGTCGCTGTGCGAGACCGGATACCCGGTTGGTCCCGTAGCTTTCACCGATGAGGAACTTCGGAGACGTCCAGCGGTTCTGCCGCGAGACGAACATGTCGATCCAACGCGCGAGGTACGCCACGTCTTCGTTGACGCCGAAGAACTGGTTGCGGTTTGCGTCGCCGATGATCCGTGAGAACCCGGTGTTGACGGGATCGACGAACACGATGTCGGCTACATCGAGAACGCTGTGCGGGTTCTCTCGCACGCCGTACGGCTGAATGGGAAAGCCTTCGTCGTCGATGTGCAGGAAGCGGGGGCCTGTGTACCCGACGTGCATCCACACGGAGGCCGAGCCCGGCCCTCCGTTGAACGAGATAACCAGCGGACGGCGCGATCGGTCCTGCACGTCGCTGCGTTCGTAATAGACGTAGAACACCGACGCGATCGGCTCGCCGTCGCTGTCGAGGACCGGCTGGTTGCCGGCGGTTGCGCGGTAGGGCACGCGCTGCCCGTTGATCGTCACCGTGTGGGATGACGTGATCGCCGTGTCGATCGGTGCTGTAGTCGATTGCGCCGGCAGCTCGGCCGCGGCGAGGAGCAGAACGAGCGGCGCCGCAATGCGACGGGCGCTGGGAAGCATCTCCACCTCCGGTGTCGGGTTGGTCAGGAGCGGGAGAACATACGGTGCCGGAGGGCTTCTGCCCAGAATCGGGTCCGCGTAAGCGTTGAAATGATGAACGGGCCAAACTTCAGGAGTGGTCATGGCGGAGCGACGTCAGGGTTGGCAGGAGATCGACATCGACGGATTTCGGGTGCTGGTGGGACGCAGCGCCCGTGACAATGACGAGCTGACGTTCCGCGTGGCACGCCCGCGCGATCTCTGGCTACACGCCGCGGGCTATGCGGGAAGTCATGTCGTGATCCGCGAGCCTGAGTCGGCTGAGGAGGTGCCCCGACCCGTAATCGAGCGAGCGGCTGCCTGCGCAGCATGGCACTCGAAGGCGCGCAATGCACGCGGCAAGGTGGAGGTCCACGTGTGTCGTGCGGCCGATGTGCGCAAGCCGCGCGGCGTCCCGGCCGGTACGGTTGAGCTGCGCAGGTATGACGTGGTGCGCGTCTATCCGCGCGAGATCGCCAGCCGTATCGAATAGTCCGACGGTCGCACGGTATCATTCTCCCGTCGAACCGGTGTGACGTCGATCAGCCGGATTCGATACCCCGCAAATTCCGCCGCTACGGGCTCTACACCGGTGTGCAGATCGAGCGACTGCGCCGGCGAAGACAGACCGTCGCCTGTAATCCGCACGTGAGCGTCGCCGGCCCACACGCAGGTCACGTCCACTGGGCACCGGCTGTCCGATTCGACCGTCGTGAATGTGATGCGAGCGCCGTCTGTCCCCAGAAGCGCACTCTCGCCGAATCGCAGATCCACGGTATCGCCTGCTTCGGCGATCACGACATTGCCGCCGTGCTCTACTGGTTCGAGTGCGCCACCGCAGCCTGACGTCAGGGATACCGCCGCGAATAACACGATTGTTCTCATATGGACCTCAGTGATCAATGAGTCTCCATGATCAAATGGACTCCCCATCGTAAGCGGCAACTCCGGTGATACCAGCGGAGTCCGGCGAAAGTGCCGTTGGTGGGGAATGCCGCGCCAGCAGGCGGCGGTGCGGACAGGGATGCTCCCCCGTTTGCCGCCCGTTCCCGGCCGTCGTACGATTGCGGGCAGTGTT
>JAGTUV010000254.1 GCA_018224305.1 Gemmatimonadota bacterium | reverse complement strand
CCGAACGGGATCATGACCACGAAGAGCGATATGATCAGGTGGAGTGGCGGCAGCACGTAGAGGAGGCCGCGTGCGGCGACCGCAGCAATCACGGCGGCGGCGAGCAGACGGATCAGGACGCCGGCGGCGGATGCGTCACCGATCCGTCGTCCGAGGGCGCGGCGCAGCAGCGTCCACTCCAGCCACGCCGCGATGCCGGTGCCGGCGGCGAGGCCGGCGACACCGATGGGGTTGCCGAGTACGGTGACGCCCGGCCCCAGGCTGAACGTGTAGCCCCAGAGCGTTGCGGGCTCCAGCAGCATCATGAAGGTGCCGCCGAGGATGGCGGACGTGACGACACGCACCATCGCAATCTTCGCGGGGGTCTTCGTGTCGTTCAGCGCATACAGTGCCGAGGAGTACAGGCGCGTCGCTGTGGAGGCCAGCAGTCCAATGGAATAGCCGGCGAGAATCAGATAGACGAGAATCGTGTCGGCGCGTGTGAACGCCCCGCGCTCGTACATCGCACCGACGATGACGTCACCCAGGACGATGTACCCGACGACGGACGGTACGACGAATACGGCCATCTGGCGCAGACCGGCTGACACCCGCAGGCGCAGCGGTTCGGCCTCGTCACCCCCTGCCCGGGACAGTTCGGGCAGTTCCGCCGCGGCGATGGACATACCGAACAGACTGACGGGCAGCATGTAGAACGTCTGCGCGTAGGTGAGCGCTGCAATGGCGCCCGAGAAGAGCGCGGACGCGAGGACCATGTCCACCCAGCCGCTCAACTGCACTACGCCCCGGCCCATGATCGCCGGACCGGCATTGCGAATGACGGTGGACGCACCGTGCGACTTGAGGTCCCAGCGTGGTCGGAGCCCGCGCTGGAGCCGGACGATCCACGGGACCTGCACCAGGAACTGGAGTGCGCCGCCGACCAGTGCGCCCCACGCCAGCGCGATGACCAGCCCGCGCTCATCGAGACGGGTGCCGTATACGAGCAGTACGGTGATCATCGCGGCGTTCCACAGGACGGGTGCCGTGTACGAGACGAAGAACTTGCGATGGCTGTTGAGGATGCCGAGCGCCCAGGCGGACAGCACCAGGATGCCGGTCATCGGGAAGATGATGCGCGTGGCGCTGACCGTGACCTCGCGCATCTCGCCGGAGAACCCGGGCAGGAAGATGCTGACGAGCACGGGGGCCATGATCACGCCGAACAGCGACAGGCCACCGGCCACGGCGAGCAGCAGGGCGAAGATCGCACCGGCCAGCTTGCCTGCCGCTTCCGTATCGCCCTTCTCCAGCAGCTTCGAATAGACCGGGATGAACGAGGCGCTCAGCGTGCCTTCGCCGAGCAGGTTCTGGAGCACGTTCGGCATCCGCAGCGCACCCTTGAAGGCCGATGCATACGCGGAGTTGCCCAGGTATCGGGCAAAGATGATGTCACGCAGCAGACCGGCGATGCGGCTGAGCAGGATGCCGGCAGCAACGAGTTTCGCGGACGAGAAGCCCGCAGGCCCCGGCTTCGACGGGGCGGCCTCGCCCTCCGGGAACGGCGGTTCAGTCGTCTGAGTCACCGGGTGGCAGCGCTCCCGGCGCACGCTTCTCTTCGAGGAGTTTGTGGATGAACTCGCTCTCCTCGTCGAGGCGCTGCAGCTCGCGATTGAGCCGGTCCACTTCGCCTTCCAGCGCGGCGAGGCGGCGATCGGAAAGAGTGTCCACGCCGCGACCCCCCTCCAGCCGCGCCGCCAGTGCACGGCCGACCTGGGAATCGAGGATGACCGCCACCAGCGGGATCATCAGCGCGACGAGCAGTACGATCAGGACCAGGCTCATATCAGGCCAAGGTATTGGTGTGCGATCGGCAGTAGCAAGGACGCGGCCAGCAGTCGGGGACCAGCGGCCGGGGGCGGCTGCGACGGCCGGTCGGGCGCGGCGCGCTCATCTAACCGCAGTCGGGGCCGGTCCAGGCGGCCACGGGATCGAACTCCATGTCGATCGCAGCCTCGATACGGGCGATGATGCCGCGGCCGTAGACCGCCACATAGGGGAGCGGTCCGAAGACCCGCTCCTGCGGCTTGTCATTGGGCTGGATGTGCGCAGCAGCGCGTCGGATCTGCTCGATCCTGACGTGATTCATGCGCATCAACTGCGCAGTGATCAACTTCTCCGCGGCATTCGCCCCCAGCAGGGCGTCGTTGCGTGCAGCGGTCAGCGGACCGCGCAGTGTTGGATCGACGCTCTCCGCCGCTTCGGTGAGCTGCCCATATCCTGCCTCGAGCGCGTTGCGAAGGGCCTCGAGGGCACGCTTCACCTCCTGCGGCATGTCGGCGGCGACCGCATCAGCCAGGACATCGCGCAGCGGACGTTCGAACACATCCGCGTCGAGTTCGAGCCGGCCCAGCAAACGCCGCAGCTTGTCATCGATCAGAGTCACACCGGGGCGCGGTACGACGATCGGCGGGAGGATGCCATGCGCGGTGAACAGGCAGCCGATCTGACCGAAGTAGCTCATTTCGCCGGGGCCCGCGATATACGCAAGGGTTGGAAATACCGCGCTCTCGACCACGGGCCGGAGCAGAACGTTCGGCGAGAATCGGCCGGGCTCATCGCCGATCATATCGAGCAGCGCGCTTTCCCCCAGCACGTTGCGCTCCCGGCGCGTCGTCCAGCCGCGGCCGGTGCGCACAATGCGATCGCGACCGTGCTTCCCGTGGAGCATCAGGTTGGATGCATCGGGCGCTACGGCCACCTGCGCTTCGTAGCCGGCCGCCTCGAGTTTCGCCGTCTGAATCGCGACTGGATCCGCGTTGCGCAGCACCCGTTCGGCATCGGCGCGCATGACCGGCGCTGCTGCGCTGCGCAGCGCGGGATGAGCGGCGTCGACCATTGCCAGCCGCCGGTCGTGCAGCAGATAGCGCAGTGTTTCGGCGAACGACTCGGCAACGGTGCGCTCTGGCGTATACGCGGTCCTCACATGCTCCACGACTGCGTCGGCGTATACCGTGTCGGGCAGCGACGCGCACAGCTCCTCCACCGCGCGCGTCACGCCGGGTCCCCAGCGTCTGCCGCTCAGAGGAAGCGCCGGGTCGTCCGGTGATGCCTGCACCTCAATGCGCTGCGGATACTTCTGCGCATCCAGCACAATACAGTGGTTCGCCTCGGCCCAGTCGTGATCGTCGCTGCCGATCCAGAACAGCGCGAGGACCGGGCGCTCGAGTCTGCGCTCGAGCACCTCGGCGAGCCGGATCGCGCCCAGGATCTTGTAGAGCGTGTAGAGCGGACCACCGAACAGCGCGGGCTGCTGCCCCGTGGTCACGAAGAATCCATCGCCCGCCAGGATCCGCTCCAGCCGTCCGGCCGCGTCGCCCATCGGCTCGATCGCCGCGCCGGCCAGCGCACGCCGTCCGGCGTCCAGCCGCCCTTCGACTTCGGCGGCTTTCCGCTCGTAGGCGGCAGGGTCGCTGAAATGCCCGCTGTAGAACGTGGAGAGGTCGAGACCGGCGAGGTAGTCGCGGACGAGCGGACCGCCGCCGGCAACGGGATGGAGCCGGACGCTCGGCGCATCATGGGCGGTCGCATCGACGATGCCCCGGCCGCTGCTCATGGACGACATCGCGCCCGCGGACGACAGCCGCTCACTCGCCGTCGCGTCCTTTGTGGTACGGCTCACCGCGTGCAATGGTACCCGCGCGATACAACTGCTCCAGCAGGAGCAGCCGCGCGAGATCGTGAGGCAGCGTGAACGTCGACAGCCGCATGCGTCGGTGCGCTTCCTTCAGAATGGTATCGCTCAGGCCGAGTGCGCCGCCGATCACGAACGCCACACCCGGCAGCGCCTGTACGGCACTTCGCTGGAGGTGACGGGACAGCCGCTCCGAACTCCAGGCATCTCCCGTCCGGGTCAACGCCACGAGCTCCGCCTCCTTCGGCACACGCCGCAGCAGCCGGTCGGCCTCGGCGTCACGTATCGCGGCCGGATCCATGCCTCGGCGCGCGCGTTCCTCCTTCACTTCGATGACCTCGACCGGCCAGTAGCGTCGCGTCCGCGTCTCGTACTCCGTGATCGCCGGCTCGAGCACGCGCCCGCTGCGGCCGACCGTGAGCAGCCACAGCTTCATCAGGCGTAGATGCCGCGCAGCTTGTGCACCGCGGCCACGCGGTCGATCGACAGCATGTAGGCGGCAGTCCGCATGTTCACGTTGTGCGCTTTCGAGTACTGGAGCACCTGGTCGAACGCACGGATCATCACCTCGCGCAACCGCTCGTTCACCGTGTCCTCGCGCCAGTAGTACCCCTCGCGGTTCTGAACCCACTCGAAGTAGCTGACCGTGACGCCTCCAGCATTGGCCAGGATGTCCGGTACGACGAAGACGCCCTTCTCTTCCAGGATCGCATCGGCGAACGCCGTCGTGGGCCCGTTCGCACCCTCCGCGATGATCTTCGCCCTGATGTTGCCCGCGTTCCTGCGCGTGATGACGTTCTCCAGCGCGCATGGCGCCAGCACATCGCAGTCGATCTCGAGCAGGTCCTCGTTCGTGATCGCGTCGCCGCCCGTGAATCCCTCGAGGAACCGGTTGTGTCGGATGTACTCCAGCGCCTCGGAGACATAGATCCCGTTCGGATTGTAGATCCCGCCGGTCTTGTCGCTGATGGCAACGACGGTCATGCCCTCCGCTTCCAGCAGCCGGGCCGCGACGGATCCTACATTGCCGAATCCCTGAACGGCGATCCTGGTTCCGTTCAGCGGCATGCCCATCTCGCGGAGCGCTTCCTTGACGACGATCTTGACGCCCCGGCCCGTCGCCTCGAGGCGCCCGAGCGAGCCACCCATGGCCACCGGCTTACCCGTGACGACGGCGGTTACGGTGTGCCGCTTGTGCATGGAGTACGTGTCCATGATCCACGCCATTACCTGCTCATTCGTGTTCACGTCCGGCGCTGGTACATCGGACTCGGGTCCCAGTACCTCCAGGATGGAGGCCGTATAGCGCCGCGTCAGTCGCTCGAGTTCCGCAGTCGACATGCGGAACGGCTCGCAAATGACACCGCCCTTCGCGCCGCCGAACGGGATGTCGACCACGGCGCACTTCCATGTCATCCACGCGGCGAGTGCCGTCACCTCGTCCAGCGTCACTCCCATGTCGAAACGAATTCCGCCCTTCGCCGGGCCGCGCGACGTGTTGTACAGTACGCGGTACCCCGTGAACACCTCGATTTCACCATTGTCCATGGCAACGGGAATCGATGTGACGATCTGCTTCTCCGGATGTCGGAGAATTCTGTATATGCCTTCGTCCAGGCTCAGTAGTTCCGCAGCGTGGTCGAAGCGCTGCATCATGGCCTCGAAGGGATTCGTTTCGCCCGTGGGTGCCGCGTTGACGGCCACGCCACTGACTGCTGCTTCCATGGTTCTGACAGTCTCCCTAGGCATTCCCGTCCGATACGACCGTATCGCGCAGGAAGCGCTCGTTGTCACGGTACGGATAATCGATGTTGAAGTGCAGTCCGCGGCTCTCGTGCCGCATGCGTGCACAGGTCACGATCAGGGTCGAGACCTCGACGAGGTTGCGCAGCTCAATGGTCTCCGTGTCCATCCGCCGGTGAAACACCTCGAGTGCCTGGCCACGAAGTCCGACCAGCCGGGCCGCTGCCGCGCCGAGACGTTCCACAGAGCGGACGATGCCCGCCTGCTCCCACATCAGATCGCGAAGTTCGTTCCGCAGCGATCCGGCATCTTTGCTGTCGTTCGGCGGCATCGCCGACAATGCGATCTCCGCGGTCGAGTCCATGATCGCCTGCCCGGCGGTCGCAGCGGCCCGCGTCAGCTCCTCATCGACGTACGCGGCCGCACGATGGCTGTAAACCACAGCTTCGAGCAGGGAATTCGATGCTAGACGATTGGCGCCATGGACGCCAGTACACGCCACTTCGCCCGCCGCGAAGAGTCCCGGGATGGACGTCCGTCCTGCCTCATCCGTCACCACACCCCCACAGTTGTAGTGCGCAGCCGGCACCACCGGGATCGGTTCCGTCCGGATGTCGATTCCGCGGTCCGCGCATTCTGCAAGGATCCCGGGAAAACGCCTCTCGATGTCACTCCTCGAAATCGCGCCCAGATCCAGCAGGACGTAGTCGTCGCCAGACTGCTTGAGCTCCAGGTCGATCGTGCGGGCCACCACGTCCCGTGGCGCGAGCGACCCGTGGCGATGGACACCGGCCATGAGGTCCGCACCATCCTTCCGCCGCAGCACGGCGCCCTCGCCCCGCACGGCCTCCGAGATGAGGAACGCCCGCTCGCTGGCCGGATAGAGCGCGGTCGGATGGAACTGCACGAACTCGAGGTTGGCCAGCGTGGCGCCGGCGCGGTATGCCATTGCGATGCCGTCACCCGTCGCGATGTCGGGATTCGTCGTGTGCCTGTACGCCTGTCCGGGACCTCCCGTGGCCAGCATCACCAGGCCCGCGCGAAACTCGATGAGGCTGCCCGTGCGATGTTCGAGAAGCAGCGCGCCCGAGCAACGCACCGTACCGCTACGGTCGTCGGCATCGCGGAGCAGGTCAACGGCGTGGAGGTCTTCGCTCAGGCTGATGCGCGGATGCTCACTCACCGCCTGAATCAGTGCGCCCTCGATCTCGCGGCCCGTCAGATCGCCGGCGTGCACGATGCGCCGCCTGGAGTGGCCGCCCTCCCGGCCGAGCGAGAGGTCGCCGCCAGAAGCAGTGAATCGCACGCCCCAGTCGATCAGGTCGCGTACGCGCGCAGGCCCCTCGCGCACGAGTGACTCGACCGCGCGCAGATGACAAAGACCCGCGCCCGCGACGAGCGTATCCCGGACATGCAGGTCGAGCGAGTCATCCCGCGACATGACGGCCGCGATGCCGCCCTGCGCGTAGTTCGTGCTCGATGCCGCCCGTTCCTTCTTGGTCACCACGTGGACGCTCGCGTGCGCCGCCGCCTTCAGTGCGAAGGTGAGGCCGGCGATGCCGCTGCCGATGACGAGGACGTCAGCCGAGGCGGTTCTCATCGACGCAGTACGCGATCGAGCGCGGCATCCAGGACGGCCTCGCCCTCGTCAATGATCAGTTCCTGAGTGAGCACCCACGTCCGTGACGCGTCGAGCCGGCCGCGCAGTTTGACCCAGTCCTTCGAGCTCGTCACCACAGGACGGCCGGCGGCAGCATCACGGATGCGGGCCACATCCGCGTCATCATAGGCGCAGTGATCCGGGAAGGTCAGTTCCGTATCTACGCTCGCGCCGGCGAACCGGGCATTGGCGGCGAAGAGTTCCGGGTCGGCCAGGCCGGCTGCCAGCAGGCAGGATCCCGCGGGCGGCGCAGCCGGTGCGTCATACTGCTGCCATGCGGACGCACGCAGATGCACGCGCATGACCGGACGCTGCGAGGCAGCATGCAGGGCAGCGGCGAGGCGGGCGGACTCCTGGTCTACCGGCGTCTTCCGGACGCACACAATGAGTCCAGCGCGCTGAAGTGCCGACGGCGGCTCACGCCACGCGCCGCGCGGCAGCAGGCGCGGGCCGTCGGACCAGCGTTCCACCGGAACGAGGACGATATCGAGATCACGGTGCACACGGCGGTGCTGAAATGCGTCGTCCATCACCACCACCGTCGCTCCCGCCGTTCGTGCGCGCTGCACTGCCCGCACCCTCTCGCGGTCGACGACTACGGCGATGTCCGGAGTCCACGTGCGATGCAGTTCCGGCTCGTCGGCGGCGTACCCGCCGTGAACGATTGCCGGTGTCTCTCCGCGACCCTTCAGCCGTCGCGCGAGCCAGCTCGTAAACGGGGTCTTACCCGCACCTCCCACCGCGATGTTCCCCACGCTGATCACGGGCAGGTCGATCTGCTCGCTGGCGAGGAGGCCGCGGTCGTAGGCCCGGTTGCGCAATGCCGTACCCAGTCGGTACGCCGCTTCCGCCGGTGCCAGCGAGATGTCGAGCGCCCTGCCGGCGGCACCGAGTTCCCCGCCCCACCATCTGCGCGCCAGTTCATCCATTCGCCTGTTCATCCTGCGGCTGCCGCTTCCACGCGCGCCATCAGGTCGCTGAGCGTCGATTCAATCTTTGCCGTCAGCTCTCCCAGGTCAGCCGACTCCCGCGGCACGAAGACAGGATCGCCGTACGCGACGTGCAGCCGCGCGAACGGCTGCGGCACGAGAAACCTGTCCCAGCTGACGAACCACCACGAGCGCGACGCGGCTGCCGCGAGGGGCACCAGCGGCACGCCGGTCAGCTGCGCGAGTTGAAGCACACCCGGCTTCAGGCGCTCGCGCGGACCCCGGGGACCATCCGGTGTCACGGCTACGGAGCGACCGGCGCGGACGACACGGACCAGGTCCCGGAAGGCGGTGTCGCCGCCACTGCTGCTCGAGCCTCGGACGACGCTGAAGCCCCAGTGCTGAAGTATGCGCGTGATGTATTCGCCATCGGCAGACCTGCTCGCAAGGCAGACAACGTCCTGACCGCGATGCAGAAATCCGAGCGGCAGCAGCCGGCCGTGCCACAGCGCGAAGATGACCGGCTTCCCTTCGTCCATGCGCGCACGGTACGCACTTTCATTCTCCACGCGAAGTCGTGTCGTATGCATCAGCGCATCGAGCAGCGCGCCGCCGGCGTGCTGGACCGCCGTGTATCGAAGCCCTGTCCTCATGCGTGGATCAGTTCTGCTGCGAGGTCGGCCACACGGTCGGCTGCGCTGCGCTCGTCGTGCGGTGCGAGCAGATCACGCACGCGGGCCAGCCCGTCCAGTGCGGCCCGCCGCTCATCGCTCTGCTCATCGAGCAGCGGCAGCAGCGCTGCGGCCAGGCGGTCCGGCGTCGCTTCATTCTGCAGCAGTTCCGGTGCGATGCGCTCGCCCGCAACGAGATTCACGAGGCCGACGTGCGGCACGCGCACGAGATGCCGCGCCATGAAGAAGGTGGCGGGGTGCACGCGGTAGGTCACCACCAGCGGCGTCCCGGCCAGTGCCGCCTGAAGCGTGCTTGTTCCGGACTTCACCAGTGCGGCGCGTGCGTGATGCAGCAGCGCCCAGCCGTCGCGCGTGCGCGGGAAAGGCACGCGGGCGTAGGACGCTTCGGGAACGGCTGCGCTCTCCGCCAGCACGGGTTGCACGGCCGGCATCCGCGAGCGCACCGCGTCCGCCGCGTCCACGAACACGTCGAGTTGCCGTTGAACTTCCTGAGCCCGCGATCCGGGAAACAGCGCGAGCACCGGCCGGTCCGGATCGACGCCCAGGTCGCGCAGGAACTCTTCGCGCGTCGCCTG
>JAGTUV010000253.1 GCA_018224305.1 Gemmatimonadota bacterium | reverse complement strand
TGAATGTGATACAGCACGGCCTCCTGAAGGCCGACCAGGTGCGGGGCGCTGCGGGCGATCTCATCGGCCAGTGCGCCCGCGCGGGCGGGGAAGTTCGACGCCTGGATCCGCGCCCATACCTCCGCCGCAATGAACGGTACCTGCTGAGGCGACGGTGCCTGGAGGAGCGGATTCAGATCCGCTCCCAGGTAGACGTTGCGCGTCATGACCGTCGGTCCGACTGCTCCCGTCGCGACGCTGGATTCACCTGCCGTGATCATCGCGGGGCCCGTGGGACTGTCCTGCTCGTCTGCGCATGCGGATACGGCGATCAGACCACAGGACAGAAGGATCAGACTTCGCATGACAACCTCCGGAGAACTCATGGCCCGCACGGCAGTGCGGCGTGGCGCCGATCGCCCCCGCGGCGTACCGGTCACGGTTCGAACGTTACAGGACCCGATGCGGCGGATACATGAGCATGATGACGTAGTGGGGACGCAGCGATTACGTAGACGACGGCTACCGTCGCCGCCCACCTCAGGTTGCGCGGTGCCGTGATCCCGTGCATCGTCCTTTCCGTCCAAACACGGATTCTGCTGATGGAGACTGCAATGTATGGAGCCCCGAACGTGAGGCCCGGCGCGCGCCGGCCGTACGCCCGCCCTCTGAACAGCCGCTCGGTGCCCGTGCGGTCATCCCACGCCCGGTTGCTGGACGCACGCACGCCGATCGCCCGTGCGGTCATGATCCTCGCGTCCTCCGCGCTGTTCTCCGCGTGCGCGAGCGCGCGTGCTCCGACCGCGGGTGCAACTGCGGCACCCGCACCGTCGGGTCATGCCGCCGTGACGGCCGGGGCACAGACCGACGAGGGTCTCTTCGCTGTGCATCGCGTCGGGGACAAGCTGCTGTTCGAGATCCCCGATTCGCTGCTTGGGCGCGACATGGCGATCATGAGCCGCTACGCAGAGGTGCAGACGGACCTGGCAAATGGCGGCGACCGGATGGGGCCGAACATGGTGGTGCGCTGGGAACGACGCGGGGATCGCATCCATCTGCGTGCCGTGTCGCACACGAACACTGCGGAGACGGGGACGCCGCTCGCGCTCGCTGTCGCCAATTCGAACTTTGCGGCCGTGCTCGAGTCCTTCATCATCAGCGCACGCGGCAGCGGTACGTCCGTGATCGATGTGACCGACATGTACCTGGGCGACATGCCGGCGTTCACGCTCCCGCGCAACACGCGAACGCGCTTCGCAGTGCGCAGCCATGACCGCGACAGGAGCTGGATCGAGTGGGCGCGCAGCTTTCCGATCAACGTGGAACTGCGCGTCGTGCAGACATACGCGGCGGACCAGGCCCCTGCCAACGCCCGCGGCGGTTCGCTGTCGTTCGCGGTCAACCACTCCATGGTGCTGCTGCCCGCCGAGCCCATGAAGCCACGACTCTACGACGAGCGTGTGGGCTTCATCTCCACCGGTCAGACGGATTACTCGAGCGACTTCCAGGGCGTGCGCCCGGACCGTTACATTGTCCGCTACCGCCTCGAGCCGTCGGACACTGCGGCATTCCTGCGCGGTGAGCTGGTCGAGCCGGTCAATCCGTGGGTCTGGTACATCGATCCCGCGACGCCGCCCGAGTGGATCCCGTACTTCGAGGCCGGCATCCTCGAATGGAACGCCGCGTTCGAGCAGGCGGGTTTCCGCAATGCTCTGCAGGTGCGTGTCGCGCCGACGGAGGAGGAGGATCCGGAATTCTCGCTGCTGGACGCACGCTATTCCGTGGTGCGCTACGTCGCATCCCCGACACGCTCGGCCAACAGCGGTGGCGACGTCGTGGATCCGCGATCGGGCGAGGTCATTCGTGCGCACACGAACATGTATCACGGACTCATGGAGCGGCTGCGCTGGTGGCTCGTGTCGCAGGTCGCCACCGCCAACCCGAACTTCCAGACGGCAACGCTCTCCGAAGCGGACATGGGAGAGGCGCTGCGCTACGTCGTGTCGCATGAGACCGCCCACTCGGTGGGGCTGCCGCACAACCAGCGGGCGAATTTCGTCTATCCGGTGGACTCCATTCGCGATCCGGACTTCGTGCGACGCATGGGCCACTCCGCATCCTCCGTCGGTCGCACGCGCTATAACTACGCCGCGCAGCCAGGGGACAACGTGCCGCCGGAACGTCGCATGGGATTGTGGGATCAGTTCGCCGTGTACTGGGGATACCGCCCGATCATCGAGGCGCGCACGCCGCGCGATGAGGTGGCGACGCTGAGCCAGTGGATCGTGGAACGGTCGGACCGCCCGTGGTTCCGTTTCGCATCCGCGCAGTTCGGTATGGACGTGGAGTGGGATCCGTACCGCATGACGGAGGGCATTTCCGACGACCCCGTCGAAGCTGCATCACTCGGCATGCAGAACCTGCGCGCCGCTTCCCGGAACCTGATGGAGTGGGTACTGCGCCCTGGGGATGACTACTACGAACTCGAGGGGCACTACCTCCAGAACCTCACGCAGTGGAACCGCTACGCGGAGCACGCGGCGGCGGCCGTCGGCGGTTCGTGGACGCATCACAAGCGGTACGGCGAGGAGGGCGTGGTGTATACGCCGATCGAGCCGGAGTATCAGCGCAAGGCGATGCGATTCATCGATGAACACGTGCTCCAGACGCCGTCATGGGCTCTCGACGCCAATCTGCTGCGCCGTCTCGAGCACGCGGGTGCCGTCGAACGCATCCGGGCCTATCAGGAACTGGCCGTCCAGCGGCTCCTCAATCACGCGCGCCTCGCCCGCATGATCGAACACGAGGCGTTCCTCGGTGAGCGTACGTACCGGCCGGTTCAGATGCTCGACGATGCGCGCGAGATGGTGTGGCGTGAGGTGCGGCAGAATCGGGCCACCGACACGTACCGCCGCAACCTCCAGCGCGCGTATCTCGACCACGCGCATCACCTGCTGCACGAGGCCGAGTCCCGGCACTGGAATCCGCCCGGCTCGGGCAACCTGCGTGTCAGCAACAACGACGATCCGCCGCTCAACGCCGACCTCCACATCGGCCAGTCCGACATCCGGCCGCTGATCCGTGATCAGCTCACGCTGCTCCAGCGCGAAATCCGCTCGGCTTTGTCGAGAGGCGTGAACGATCGCATCACGCGGATCCATCTGGAGGACTCGCTCGTGAGGATAGGGCGCGCTCTGGAGTGATCAAGGCGCCCTCAGGCATCACGCGGTAGCAGTTGCGGTGTCCCTTCGAGAGTCAGCACTCCGAAATGACGCAGATCGAGCGTTGCGATCGCGGCCGCACGCATCCGTTCCGCCACGGCGGCCACCACGCCGTCCACCAGGCCGAGGCCCAGGTCGGCGTAGCGACGGTCCAGCTCCTCGGCTCGCCTCACGTCATCCGGCTCGCCGTACTCCACGGTGAAGCCGGATGAGCTGAGGTCGCGCAGGAACAGCCGCGCCGTTGCGACGCCGA
>JAGTUV010000252.1 GCA_018224305.1 Gemmatimonadota bacterium | reverse complement strand
GTTTGCCGCCCGTTCCCGGCCGTCGTACGATTGCGGGCAGTGTTCCGGATATGAGTGCCCTCACCGTGAAGGACGTGGGCTGCATGATCGATCGGGATCGGTTTCGCGACGCTCTGGCCGCCTGGGCGAGCGGGGTAACGGTGGTCGCGTGCCGCAATGACGAACGTGTCATCGCGACGACCGTGTCCTCCTTCATGTCGCTTTCGCTCGACCCACCACTCATCCTCGCCGCGATCGGCCCCAATGCGACCGTGCGTCCGTTTCTCGTGCCCGGTCAAGCGTTCGCCGTCAGTATCCTCAGCTCGGCGCAGAGGCGGCTGGCCATGGTGTTCGCCGATCCGCTACCCGTCGGTGCGGATCCGTTTCCGTCCGACGGAGCGCCGGTGGTCGAAGGTTGTCTCCTTGGCCTCGAATGCGTGGTGGAGCGAGTCGATGACGGCGGCGATCATGCCATCGTCATAGCATCCGTACGGGATGCGGTTCGGGGCGCTGGCGTTCCACTCATCCGCTACAACCGGGGGTACCATGTGCTCGATGGATGAAAGGCGTGCTATTCTGGCGTTGGCTTGTGCACTTCGGTTGTCCGGTGAGTGCGCGGGTACGAATCGTACGGAGACATGCGCCGCAGTGCTCTGAACAGCATCAGCCACGCCTCAGTTCTTCCATGATTTCCTTCGTATGATCTCCCGCACCCGGAGGCGGGGTGCCTGCCTGCGGCCGCACGCCAGCGAACCGGATCGGCAGCCGCAGGGCCGTGACACCGTTGCCCTGTTCCACCATATCACTCGCACGCGTCTGCGCGTCGTTGCTCACCTGCTCGATGTCGTGAATGGGCGCGCACGGCACGCCGTGGTCACGGAGAACGGCCAGCAGATCGTCCGTGGTGAAGACGTGGGTGCGTGACCCGATCGCGTCATTCACAGCGCTGCGGTGCGCGACGCGCGATGCGTTGGTCGCGAAACGATCGTCGTGCTTCAGCGCGTCGAGAGACAGGGCGGTGCAAAGCCGCTGGAACAGGCCATCATTGCCGGCCGCGATCATGATCCGGCTGTCTGATGTATCGAACGCGCCGTATGGCGCGATCATCGGGAGTTCAGAGCCCATGGGGTGCGGCACGGTGCCGGTATCGATGTAGCCGGCGATGTGATACGAGTTCCAGGCGAGGGCCGTGTCGTAGAGTGCGACGCTGAGGTGGGTGCCGGACCCCGTCGCATCGCGTCCCCGCAGTGCGGCCATGATCGCGATCACGAGCCACATGCCGGTGCCCATGTCGATCACGGAAGTCCCGACGCGGGCACCGGGCGTACCAGCCTCGCCAGTGACTGACATCAGACCGCCATGTGCCTGCATCAGGGGGTCGTATCCCGGAAGTGCACGCAGGGGCCCATCCTCGCCGTACGCGAGAACCGAGCAGTATAGAAGTGCGGGATTCCACTCGCGGACCGTCTCGTAGTCGAATCCCATCTCCGAGAACGTGCCTGGTCGGAACGCCTCGATCAGCACATCGCTGCGCTCGATCAGGGCGCGCAGCGTGCGGCGTCCGTGCTCGTCTTTCAGATCGAGCTCCATGCTGCGCTTGCCGCGATTCGCCGCGGCGAAGATCGAGCCGTTGCCGTCGACAAACGGCGGCCCCCAGGCCCGCGCCGCATCGCCTCCGGGTCGCTCGACCTTGATTACATCCGCGCCGAGGTCAGCCAGGATCTGGCCGCAGTAAGGGCCGGCGAGGTTCTGCGCGAGCTCGAGGACGTGGAGGCCGGATAGTGGCAGCGGACCAGGAACCCACTTTGCATTCTGACTCATCCCGGCACAATAACGCCCCGCAGCCTGGGGTGCAGGGGCTGAGCAGCATTGCGACTACGGAGCGTCAATCGTGCATTACGGCACACCCCAGCAGCCTCGATCCCACCCGCTGGCTGGGCGGATTACCGGTTAGATGGGTCTTTTTGCACAATTGGTTCCGCGTCCGCTGTCGCGTCCGCTGTTGTTGCCTCGCGCGCCGACAACGCCCATCTTGGCTCTGTCGCGTATCGTCCCTAACGCTGGAGTCCGCTGATGCGCAGTGTGTCCTCCCTCGCCCTCGCCGCTGTTCTCGGCGTGCCGGCGGCTGTCGCCGCACAGGGAACCGACGTGCCGCCGCCGCTCGAGATTGGAGCGGTCGCACCCGACTTCACGCTGCCCGGCGCCACGCGCCACGGTGTGCTCCAGGAGGAGATCAACCTCCGCGACTACGCCGGCAAGACCGTCGTCCTCGCCTTCTTCTTCAGGGCACGGACACGCGGCTGAACAGTCCAAATGCACGCGTACCGTGATCAGTACGCGCAGACTTTCAATTCAGGCCAGGACGTCGTCCTCATCGCCATCAGCGCCGATCCCATCCAGGAGCTGTACGAGTGGGCGCGCGACGACCAGTTCCAGTTCCTGATGGCCAGCGACAGCGCCCTCGAGGTCGGTCGCATGTATGGCGCCCTGTCGCCGCGCGGTCCACTCACCAATCGCAACATGTTCGTTATCGGACCGGATGGCAGGATTGCGCATCGTGCGGTTCCGTTCCGGGAGATCGATCCGACTGCCTACGAGGAACTGGCGGAAGCAATTCAGCGGACTCTGCCCCCCGACACGGCGCAGTAGCGGTCAGGGGAGATCGAAGGCGATCCAGCGGACTCTGCCCCCCGACACGGCGCAGTAGCGGTCCGGGGGAAATCGAAGGCCGGGTCCTCCGGGCGGAGACCGGCCACGCGTGTCACTGGCCAGGTCGTTGCGCGGGCACGCCGACGACAGTGACTTCCGACTCTTCGTGAGGGGCGGGGAAGCATCCCGCCCCGGTTTGTTCACTTTCCGACGGCCTTCCGTGCTGCGCCCGCAATATCCTGATTGTCACCCACGCCAGTGTAAACCACCTGGCCCCGGGCGTTGAGCGCAACGACATAGGACGTCGTCGGCGCCTTGTATGCGCGCGCAGCGCGCCCGCGCCCGTCGAACAGCAGCCGGCCGGGCGGCGTGTGCCTGTCGACATGGCGTCGGATCGAGCGCGGCGTCTGGTTCACTCCCACTGCGACGATGAGAATCTCCAACGCATCGCCGTGCTCCTTCTTCGCCGCCTCGAGGCGCGGCTCCAGCGCTTCACACAGCGGACACCACGTCGCCCAGAACTCGATCAGCACGGGCTTCCGGCCGACCACCGTTGCGAGGTCGACCGCGTTCCCGTCGAGGTCCTCCAGCTGAACCGCATCGGGTACTGTACCCAGGGGCAGGCCGACATCCTGGCCTGTGGCGGGCGCCGCGGCGCCGAGCGTGAGGACGGTGATCAGCGTCGTCACGAACGACCACTGCACTCGTCGCGAGGCCGAACGACCATACCCGGTCACACCTTCATTCCTCATGTCCGTCTCCGATCCGGTCAAAGCACCATCCCCATCTGGATGAAGTAATACTCCGCCATCGCGATGAGGATCACTCCGGCTGCTCGCTTGATCCAGATCATCCAGCTTCCGGAGCGCGGCAGTCGCGCCAGGACACCGGAAAAGATGCCCACCACGACGAGCAGCGCGGTCATACCGAGCGAGAAAATGAACAGGTACGTGAAGCCGAGCACGGGACTTCCCGTGGTCGAAACCCACGTCAGCACTGCCGCGAACGCGGGCGCGCCGCAGGGCGCCGCGACGATGCCGGACGTCGCGCCGAGCGCGAATACCGCCGGATAGGAGCCGCCGCCGAGCCCGGCCGCCCAGGCATTGAGGCCGTCGGGTACGCGGACCGGGATGACATCGAGCATGGCCAGCCCGAAGATGAGCAGCATGTTGCCGATCGCGAAGCGGGCCCATGGGCTCGCCGACACCGTGCCGAACAAAGTGCCGCTCAGACCGGCGATCAGGCCGAGCACGGCATACAGCAGTGCCAGACCTGCGGCATACGTGAGTGTCAGCAGGACCACGCGCCGGCGCGGCGCGTCCTTGCCCGCAGTACCGGCGATGACGCCTGCGGTGATCGGGATCATCGGATACACGCACGGCGTCAGGCTCGTCACCAGGCCGGCGCCGAACATCGTCGCGATCGCGAGCAGCGGATTCTGCTCGAGCATGCTGCCGAGACCGGACTGTAGCAATGCGATCATCGGCGTCGAGACGTGGTCGGCGGGCCTGGTGACGTCAGGGGGAGCCGGGCGGTTCCCACTGCAGACGCCATCAGCGGATCGGCGCGCCCCGGGTCAGTTGAGGCGCAGATAGGGCGTCCAGCGCGTTTCCGATACCTGCGCATACAGCGTGCTGTAGGGCGCTTCCTCTCCCCGCCGGGCGAAGAGTTGCGTGCCTCCCGAGGTGCCGACCGCGACCAGCACGTGGGCCGGGATCGTCTCCTCGCGCTGCGAACTGATCCAGTGCCGACCGCCCATCGTCAGGGCAGGCGATTGCGTCGCCGGCTCATAGACGGGATACGTTCCCTCACGGTTCTGCGCCTGATCGAGCGGAAGGTTGCGGTCCGGCAGACCATTGTCCCGGCAGGCCGACAGGCCGCCCGCGCACGCGAGCGCTACCAGCCATACCCGCAGCGCAGCACCCCGACTCTTCATTCCGACCTCCGATTGACTCACCGTTTACCTGTCTCCATTGTTCTGACCGCTGTACAGCGATCAATGCTCACCGCAGGAGGCATAATTTGACGCGGATCGTACTCGACCCGGTTCCCCTGGTCCTCGGTATCTACGCCTACGTGGGCGAGTTGCTCTCGCGCACCGCGGAGAAACGCGAGGACGACGCCGCCGAGGCACTGGGCCGTCGCTTCTCGCGTCAGCGCGCCGCTGCCGGTGACCGCGAAGCCCAGCGCATGGTCCGCACGCTGCACACGGACGTCAAGACAGCCGACAAGCTGCTCAAGAAGACGTCAGACGTGTGGAAGATATCGCAGGAGACCGACCTCGTCGACCTCGTGATTCTGCCACGCGGCGCAGAACAGTCGCCCAAGGCCTATGTCCTGCTCCGCCCGAAGGAGATACAACCGCTCCTGGAGTCGATTCGGGCCGCCGCCGCCGGAGCCGGAGAGAGTGCCGACATTCTCCAGCAGCTCGACCAGGCCATCGAAGGAATCGATGGCAGGCCGAACGACTATCTCACATTCGGCTTCGATCCATGGCAAGGCTGAAACAGGGAACGCAGGCGGCTGGCTGGCTGAACCAGGTACGCCAGGCGGCTGGCTGGCGCTGAACCAGGGAACGCGAGGCGCCTGGCTGGCGCTGAGCCAGGTACGCGAGGCCTGGCAGGCCGATCCGCCCCCGCCCACTCACTTCAGAGCGTCCACCAGTTCCGCCCCCAGCGCTTCGATCTGCCACCGCCGCATGTCGGCTATCTCCATGAGCGCCTCGTTCGTAGCAGGCCGCTGACGCGCGATCGCCTCCAGCTGCTGGCGCGGCATCAGGAAGCCGCGATCCAGGCCCAACTCCTCCGCGGCGGCATCGCGCACTTTCTTCAGACGCTCGACGCGCTCCTCGAACTCCGCATCCGGCGGCGGCCTCCGGGGTCCGCGCTCGCGGCGCGGCAGCTCGGCCTCCGACAGTTCCAGCGCGCGCCCCACGGCCGCCACCACCTCGGCGCCGTAACGCTCCGCAATGCTCCCGGGTATCCCCTTCGTCTGCGCCAGCTCGCCCGCCCCGCGCGGAAGTGCACGCGCCGCGGCGATCAGCACGTCATTGCCGACCACCCGGAACGTGGCGACGTCGCGCCGCTCCGCAAGACCCTCGCGCCACTGATGCAGCTCCCGCAGGGCCGCCATCTGGCGCGGTTTCAGGTCGCGCGTGTTCTTGATGCGCAGGTACGCCTCGTCGTTGCCGGCGGCCGCTTCCCAGCGCGTGTCCTCCCGCAGCCCGAACTCCTCGACGGCCCAGTGCATTCGCCCGGCTTCCTCCAGCGTGGCCTTCAGCCGGTCGCGCAAATCGGGCAGGTGACGCGTGTCCTCCGCGGCGTAGGAGAGCATTTCCGGAGGCAGGGGGCGCTGCGCCCAGTCGGCGCGCTGGTGCTTCTTGTCGAGGCGCGTGCCCAGATACTTCTCCACCAGCGCGCCCAGACCGAACGCGGGCTCTCCGAGTAGCTGAGCGGCGAGCTTCGTGTCGAACAGGCCGCCGATCCGCATGCGGTGGTCGCGTGCGAGCAGTCGCAGGTCGTAATCTGCGTCGTGCAGGACGACCTCGTGACTCGCGGACTCGAAAACGGGTGCGATCGCCGACAGGTCATGGACGGTGAGCGTGTCGACCAGGTATGTCTGGTCCCGCGTTGAGACCTGCAGCAGGCAGATGCTGTCGTGATAGCGGTGATAACCTGCGGCCTCCGTATCAACCGCGAACAGCGGAGCTTCGGTCAATTCAGCCGCCAGCTCCGTTAACCCTTCTTCGTTCGTTATGTACTTCATGCCCGCGCCCCGGCCGCAAGAGATCTGCCGGCAGGACGTCCGCGTTTGCGTCCGACGCCGCCCGCCCCTAGGATGATGCGACCAGAATCGCCGACTATCCTCTCCACGTCAACAATGACCGTTGCAGCGATGGAGCCGGCGCACGATATGATCGTTGTCGCCGATCACGTTCACACCTGCTCCGATGCCGGCACGGTCGACGCCCTGCTCGTGCAGGGCGGGACGGTCGCCGCTGTCGGCGCGCATGTCGCGTTGCGCGCTGCAGCGCCGCACGCCCGCACGCTCGACCTCAGAGGCAGCACAATCACTCCCGGCCTGACCGATGCCCACGCGCACCTGACGGAATGGGCATTCGCCCGCCGCGAGGTCGACCTGTCCGCAGCACCCTCACCGGCGGCTGCCGGGGCACAGGTCGCCCGCCACGCGGCGGCGCTGAGCGACGCTCACGCGTCCGGGGAGTGGATTCGAGGGCGCGGATGGAATCCGCACGCCTGGGAGACGCACCCCCACCGGGCGATGCTCGACGCGTACGTGCCCGACCGCCCTGTGGCCCTGCAAAGCCACGACATGCATGCACTCTGGGCCAACTCCGCAGCCCTGCGCGTGGCCGGCATCGATGCCGGTACGCCCGACCCGGACGGCGGTACCATAGTTCGCGATGCCACCGGCGAACCGACCGGCCTCCTGCTCGAATGGGCTGGACGCATGGTGACGCAGCACATCGCCGTACCCACGCTCGCAGACGCAGCGGCCGCCATGCGCGAGGCGCAGGCAGAGCTGCACACGTTCGGTATTACGGGCGTGCATTCGTTTCCGGGCATTCACCTGACCGATCCTGATCCGCTCAGTGTGCTGCAGACCTTGCGTGACGCCGGTGAACTGCGGCTCCGCATCCTTCAGCATATGGCACTCGACGACCTCGACGACGCGATAGCTGCTGGCGTGTCGAGCGGCGACCGTGACGACTGGATCCGAGCCGGGGCAGTGAAGATGTTCCTGGACGGAGCGCTCGGCTCGCGCACCGCATGGATGCGTGAGCCGTACGAGGACGGGTCAGGCTGCGGCATGCGCACCATGGACCCCGACCACTTCCGTGCTGTCGTTCGTCGCGCGGCGGATCACGGCATCGCATGCACCGTGCACGCCATCGGAGACGCCGCTGTGTGTATGGCGCTCGACGTGCTGGGCGATCCCGCCGTCCGCGTGAACGCCATGCCCCACCGTATCGAGCACCTGCAGTGCTGTCCCGTCGAACGTCTCGGCGATGCCGCACGGCTCGGCATTGTGTGTTCCATGCAGCCGTCACACCTGATG
Organism: Gemmatimonadota bacterium; assembly: GCA_018224305.1. Taxonomy (GTDB): domain Bacteria; phylum Gemmatimonadota; class Gemmatimonadetes; order Longimicrobiales; family RSA9; genus SH-MAG3. The sequence continues at coordinate 7,739 of JAGTUV010000252.1, read as the reverse complement.
ACGGACTGGACCATTGCCGACCGGCACTGGGGAGAGCACCGTTCCCGGGGGACGTACGCCTTCGGTTCGTTGCTCCGCAGCGGCACGATCCTCGCCTTCGGATCGGACGTGCCTGTCGAGCCTGTCGATCCCAGACGCGGGCTCGCTGCTGCCGTCCATCGGCAGGATCTCACCGGCGCACCGTCGGACGGCTGGCACCCCGCCCAGCGCATTGCGCCTGCCGACGCCCTGTGGGGCTACACGGTCGGACCGGCGCGCGCCGCAGGTCTCGCCAGCCCGGCCGGTTCGCTGGCGCCGGGTGCGGTTGCGGACTTCGCTGCCTGGGACCACGATCCATGCACGACTGATATGATCCTGGACATGCGCTGCACCGCGACGGCCCTCGCCGGCGTTCTCGTGCACGCGTCCTGAACGCCGAAGGAAGTACATTGCGAACGAAGATCGTTGCGACCATCGGTCCCGCCTCTCAGGACCTCGATAAGGTCCATGCCCTCGCGGAGCTCGGCGTCGATGTGGTACGGCTCAACTTTGCACACGGCACCCACGAGGCACACGGACGCGTCATTCAGCATGTGCGCGACGCGTCCGCAGCGGTCGGAAAGCCGATGGCGGTGCTCGCCGATCTCGCCGGCCCGAAGATCCGCATCGGCTCCCTGCCCGCGCCGATCCAGCTCGTCGAGCACATGACCGTCATCCTGGCGCCGGAGGAGATAGCAGAGGGGGACGAGATTCCCACGACCTATCCCGCCCTCGCGGATGACGTTGCGGTGGGCAACCGGGTGCTGCTCGATGATGGCCTCATGGAGTTGCGCGTGCTCGACGTCATCAAGCCGCGCGTCGCATGTCGCGTGATGCGTGGCGGTCTGCTCAAGGACCACAAGGGTATGAACCTGCCCGGCGTGCGCGTCAGCGCGCCCGCGCTGACCGAGAAGGACATCGAGGACCTCGAGTTCGCGCTGTCTCAGGATGTCGACTACATCGGCCTCTCATTCGTGCAGACACCGGACGACCTGCGCCGGCTGCGCGAGCTGATTCCCGACGGCACCCTGATCGTTGCCAAGATCGAGAAGGACACGGCGCTCGAGAACATCGAACCGATCCTGGCGCTGACGGACGCGGTGATGGTCGCGCGCGGCGACCTCGGTGTCGAGCTGCCTTTCGAGCAGGTACCCATCGCCCAGAAGCGCATCATTCAGCTCGCGAATCTGCACGGCCGGCCCGTGATCACGGCTACGCAGATGCTCGAGTCCATGATGGAGAACCCGCGTCCGACGCGTGCGGAGGCAAGCGACGTTGCGAACGCTCTGTTCGATGGGACGGACGCGGTCATGCTCTCCGGTGAGACTGCGGCGGGCAAGTATCCGTTCCTCGCCGTCGAAGCGATGGTGCGCATTGCGGGAGAGATCGAGCGCACGAGCGCATTCGAGGAGGGGCCCAAATACGACGTGCCAATGCTGCATCGTCTGCGCCTCGGCGCGACGCCCACCGAGCACGCCATCGCCGCAGCCACGGTCGAGGCCGTGCGCCTTCTGGGCGCACCCGCCGTGGTGACGTTCACGACCACAGGCGGCACGTCACGACTCGTGTCCAGTTACCGCCCACCGGTTCCGATCCTGGGCGTGACGGACCAGGTCCGCACATGGCGGCAGCTCTCCCTCGTCTGGGGCGTGGAGCCGGTGATGTGCATGCAGGAAGTCAGCTATGAGAACATGCTCGATGCGGCGCGCGAGTACCTGCTGAGCAGAAAGATCGCTCAGCCCGGACAGCGGATCGTCGTCACCGCCGGCATCCCGTTTCATGTCCGGGGCACCACCAACATGCTCAGGATCGAAGAGCTTTGAGGCTGCGCTTCCTGGGGACGGGCACGTCGTTCGGCGTGCCCGTCATCGGCTGTGGCTGCGAGGTGTGCACGTCGACCGATCCGCGCGATCGGCGCACCCGGCACGCAGCACTGCTCGAGAGCGATGACGGTGATCGCCGTGTCCTGATCGACACACCGCCCGAGCTTCGCCTCCAGCTGCTGGAAGCTCGTGTGTCGCGCGTCGACGCCGTGTGGTTCACGCACGATCACGCCGATCACACGCACGGCATTGATGATCTCCGCGTCTTTTCCGCCCGGTCGAAACAGGATCTGCCCGCGTACGCCGACCCGATCACGGCCGCCTCACTGCGCCGCAAGTTCAACTACATTTTCGATTCCGAGTACCGGCCGCCCGCCGGGACGACGAAGCCGGAGATCGGGCTGCACGATTTCGACCCCGACGCACCGGTGAATGTCGCCGGTTTCGACATGACGCCTCTGCGCGTACCGCATGGCGACACGAGCGTGTTCGGATTCCGGACCGGCGCGCTCGGCTATGTCACGGACGCCAAAGTCATCCCGGCCCCTGCGCGCGCGGCGCTCGAGGGTGTGCGCGTCCTGGTCCTGAACGCGATCTGGGCGGGCAGCACGCACCCGACCCACTTCAATGTCGAGGAAGCAGTGGCTGTCGCCCATGAGATCGGGGCGGAGCGTACCTTCCTGATCCACATGACTCACCGTCTTCGACACGAGTCTCTGGCCGCTTCGCTGCCCCGCGGCATCGAACCGGCATACGACGGACTGATCGTCGACATACCTGAATGAACGGACCGATATGAGCGATCGCATCACACTCGATTACAGCCGCATGCTCGCCTCCGTGACGGACGGCCGCGGCATACCGGAATCACGGCTCGACGCGCTCGCCGGACGTTTCCGCGACGCGCACGGTGACGTGGAGCGGCGGCGCACTGCCGGCGAACTGGGATTTTTCGCACTGCCATACGAGCAGAAGGTGGTGGAGCAGATACGCAGCTTCGCCGATGGACTGGGACAGGCGTACGATACGATCGTTGTGCTCGGCATCGGTGGCTCCGCGCTCGGCACCATCGCACTCCAGAATGCACTCCTGAAGCCGCACTGGAACGAACTGGACGGTGAGGGACGCGATTACTTTCCGCGTCTCTATATCCTCGACAACGTCGATCCATCCACAGTCGGACCCCTGCTCGACCGGCTCGATCCGCGCACGACGCTGTACAACGTCATCAGCAAGTCGGGCACGACGGCCGAGACCATGGCGCAGTTCATGATCGTACGCGAGCGGCTGCGGGCGGCACTCGATGACGATCATTACCGCAGCCATCTCATCTTCACGACCGACCCCGAACGGGGCGTGCTGCGACGCCTGGCCGATCAGGAGGGCATCGCCACTCTGCCGGTGCCGGCCGATGTCGGCGGGAGGTTCAGCGTGCTTTCCGCCGTTGGCCTGCTGCCTGCCGCGATCGCTGGCATCGACATTGAGGCGCTGCTCGCCGGCGCCGCCGCAATGGACGAGCGGTGCCGCACGGATGACATGTTCGCCAGTCCGGCCGGCATGTTCGCGGCGCTTCAGCACCTGGCGCATACGGAGCACGGCGCGCCGACTCACGTCATGATGGCGTATACCGACCGTCTGTACTCGGTGGCCGACTGGTTCCGTCAGCTGTGGGCGGAGTCACTGGGCAAGCAGCACGACCGCGCCGGCGCCGAGGTATTCCGCGGCCCGACACCGGTGAAGGCGCTCGGCGCCACCGACCAGCATTCCCAGGTGCAGCTCTACATGGAGGGACCGTTCGACAAGACGATCACCTTTCTCGCCGTACGCGATACAGCACTGGACGTCGCCATCCCCGAGGTGTACGGCGACGTGGATGAGCTTTCGTATCTCGGCGGCCGCACACTCGGCGAGCTGCTCGATGCCGAACGGCAGGCGACGGCGGCGGCACTGGCCAGCCGCGGGCGCATGAACATGACCATCGAACTGCCGCGCATCGACGCGCACGCGCTTGGCCAGCTCATCATGATGCTTCAGATCGCCACCGTATACGCGGGCGTGTTCTATGACGTCGATCCACTCGACCAGCCCGGTGTCGAGCTGGGCAAGCAGCTCACGTACGGATTGATGGGTCGCAAGGGATTCGAAGCGCCGCGTCTCGACGAAGGCGACGTACCGCGCGTGGTGAAATGACAGGTGGCAGGCAACGCCGATCGGTGCGCGACACACGGCCTGGCATGAAATGATCGTCGCGCTGGACGGCCGGCTGATGGACGAGAGTGACGCGGCGATCTCGATTCGTGACCGCGGCTTCCTGTTCGGCGATGCCGTCTTCGAGACCGCTCTCCTGCATGACGGCGGATTCTACCGTCTCAGCGACCACCTCGAGCGCTTCGCCGGGAGCGCGGCCGGCCTGCGTATCGACATCCCGCCGGTGGGTGAGATCGATCGCATCTTACGCGATGTCGTTCGCGCGAACGATCTGCGCGATGCCAACGTCCGGATGACGCTGACGCGCGGCGTGAAGGAGCCGGTGCTGCTCGTAACCGCGTCTGCGCCCGACATGGCGCGACACGACGCTGCGCGCCGCGGTTGGCGCGTCATCACAGCGCGGACGCGGCGGCCATCGACGGCTGCCGTCCCTGCCCACATCAAGGCCGTCGGCCGCACCTACGCGATCCTCGCCCGTCACGAAGCGGCCGATGCCGGCGTCGACGATGCGCTTCTGCTGACGGATCATGGGCATGTGTGCGAGGGGCCCACCTGGAACGTGTTCTGGCGCCGTGGCAGCACCCTCTGCACGCCCGCGCTCGACGCAGGAGTACTGGCCGGTATCACGCGCGCGACACTGCTGGCCCTCGCGCCGGAGGTCGGCCTGCGCGTCCGCGAAGGACTCTTCGATCGTACGGAACTGGATGACGCCGATGAGATATTCGCGTCCATGACCTCCGTCGGCGTCGTGCCGTTCCTGGAGCTCGACGGCCGCACCCTTCCGTCCGAAACGACCATTGCCGGGAGCCTCAACGAGGCGTATCAGCGGACCGTCGAGCGGGAGTCCGCGCTCGATCCGCTGTGAGCGCAATCGAGCGTGGCGGGGAATGTTTCCTGCATCCGGTGCAGTCGTTTCGTCGCATCATCACCAGGAAATGCCTGTGGATTCTGAGCTGAAGCCGGTGGACGAAGAGCGGTTCCGGGCGAACCGTTTCGATCTCGTGAGCAGTCTGGCGGATGATCTCGCTCACGAGATCAAGAACCCGCTGAACTCGATAATCATCAATCTCGAAGTGCTGAAGGTGCGCGTAACTCGCGGCGAGGCCGAAGGTGCGCTGGATCGCGCTTCCGTCATTGAGCACGAGGCCCGCCGCCTGCACCTCATGATCGACCGCCTGTTGCAGCTGCTGCGTCCCGAACGTGCTACGGACGAGACATTCGCACTCGATCAGGTCCTCGATGAGCTCATGCCGCTCGTGGAGGCGCGCTCCAGGCTCGCCCGCAACACGCTGGCTTTCGATTGTGACGCGGCGCTCTACGTGCCGATGCGCCGGGACCTGTTCAAGTTCGCGATGCTCAATATCCTCACGGCGGTGCACGAGCGACTCGGCGAGAACGGCGGCACCCTGACCCTCTCCTGTCAGGCGGACGAGCGCGAGGTGCGGCTCGACATCACTGCCGTCGCTGACCCCGACTCCGCACCGCTGGCACCGCCGAGCGCCGAATACGAACGCTCGCTGGGTGTGGCGGCCGCGCTCCTCGATTCGTCCGGGGCCACGATGGATGCCCTTCCGGAGGGCATCCGCATGGTGGTGCCGCGAGTGGAGGCGGCCCAGGGAGACGGGCTGGCTTGACCCCTGCTCGCCCAGCGGGGTAAACTGGTGTGTGGATGCACGAGCGGCCGCGGCACAAACATAGAAGAGACAATACTATATGGCTTTGCCCAAGGTTCTCATCGCAGACGATGAGCGACACATCGCCGAAGGCCTCCAGATGTTGCTGGCGGAGGAAGGTTACGACGTCGACACGGCGACCGATGGCCGCAAGGCTTGGGACAAAGTGTCGAAAGGTGGTTTCGGCCTCGTTCTCGCCGACCTGAAGATGCCGAAAATGGACGGTCTCGAGTTGTTCGCGCAGATGCGCGAGTCTGGCATCGACAGTGAGATCATCATCATAACCGGCAAGGGCACGGTCGCGAGCGCCGTCGAGGCCATGCGGCATGGCGCGTACGACTACCTGACCAAGCCGCTCGATGTCGAGCGGCTCAAGGCCCTCATTCCGAAGGCGCTCGACAAGTATCAGGTCAAGACGGCGAACCGCGAGTTGCAGCAGCGGCTCGAGAGTCTGACCAAGTACGGCGACATGTTCGGCCAGTCCGACGTGATGGTTCGTATCTACAACATCATCGAGGCGGTCGCGCCGTCGAGCGCGAGTGTGCTGATCGTGGGCGAGAGCGGGACCGGCAAGGAACTGGTCGCACGCGCGCTCCACAACAAGTCGTCGCGCGCCAGGGGACCGTTCGTTGCACTCAACTGCGGCGCGTTCCCCCGCGAGATCCTCGAGAACGAACTGTTCGGACACGAGAAGGGGGCCTTCACCGGCGCCATCAACGAGAAGCCCGGTGCCTTCGAACAGGCGGACGGCGGTACGCTGTTCCTCGATGAAGTCGCCGAGATGGAGCCCGACATCCAGGTGAAGTTCCTGCGCGCGCTGGAGCAGCACGCGTTCCGGCGACTGGGTGGCAAGAAGGAAGTGCAGGTTGACATCCGGGTGGTGGCGGCCACGAACAAGAACGTCGAGGAGGCGCTCCGGGATGGCAAGCTGCGCGACGACCTCTACCACCGCCTCGCGGTCATTCCCATCTATCTCCCGCCGCTGCGTGACCGGGAGGGCGATGTCCGCCTGCTGGCCGAGGAGTTCCTGCGCCGGTTCTCCAAGGACCAGAGCAAGGATATCACGGGATTCGGCGAGGGGGCCATCGAGTACATCGAGACGTACCGGTGGCCCGGTAATGTCCGGGAACTGAAGAACTCCATTGAGCGTGCCGTCATCCTCGCGAAGGAGGAGACGATCAAGGTCTCGGACCTGCTGCCGCGGCACATGGCGTTCGATGAGACGGAAGTGCACATTCCCATCGGGTCGTCCCTGGAGGAAACCGAGCGCCAGCTGATGCTCAAGACGTTCGCGTTCACCTCCGGCGACCATCGCAAGACTGCGCGGATCCTCGGTGTGACCCAGAAATTGCTGAAGGAAAAGCTGCAGAAGTTCATGACGGAGACGGTCGCGGCCGGCTGACCGGGACCGGACACGGATTCACGAGGCGGTTTGACCCGCCCAATGCAAGGAGATCGACCATGGCAGACCACGACGATACGCCCTACATCGTCATTGAGCGCCGTTCCGGCGGATTCGGATCGCTGGTTCTGGGAGCAATGCTCGGCGCCGCTGCCGGCCTCCTTCTCGCCCCGCGCTCCGGCCGCGACACCCGCGACGAACTCCGCGCCGGCGCACTCCGGATCCGCGACCGCGCGGAGGACGCAGTGCGTGGCGTGACGGAGTCCGTCCAGGATACGATCGGTGGCGTGAGGGGCGAGGTGGAAGATCGCGTGGATGCTGCACGTGACGCTTTCGAGGCCGGCCGCCGCGCTGCGCGCGAGACGCGCCGCGAAATGGAGACCCGTGTGCAGGAGGTCCGAGCGGGCGTGCGCGGCGGTATCAATGCGGCGCGCCACAGTCCTGAGACGGAGCCGGGCCGGCCGCGCGCCGCCGATTCGTCTTCGGTGGTGCCGCCTGCTGCTGGTTCGGAGTCCGAGTTCGACGCCTGAGGACCCGTCAGCGCGAACGCCCGTGCCTGAGGCCGGCATAACCGCTCCGCCGCCGCGCGTACCGCGCCGCGAGCGGAGTCGCCTG
>JAGTUV010000251.1 GCA_018224305.1 Gemmatimonadota bacterium | reverse complement strand
GTGCAGGTACGGGCATTCCGCGCGACCGGCCCAGCATCCGGCACGTGGCTCGAAGCCCTCATGCGTCAGCAGGTCGGCTTCGGGCAGTTCGTCGCCGGCTTCGAGGTCGTCGCCGACATCGACGACATGGAGCGCTCCTCGTTCACGGCGCCTCGCTGGCGCGCCGAGGCCGGCATTGCGAGGGGCTTCGACCGGTGGATGGTGCATGTCGGTGGCGGAGTACTCCGACGCGGCGGATCGACGCTCGGTCGGGCCGCGGCCGGGCTGAGTTGGAGATATTGAGCGACGATCACGCAGCCTGAGCGACGATCAGCGCGTCTCCGGATCCTCCAGCGTCCCCGGTTCATCGGCGTCAGAACCATGGCTGGCGCGATGCTTTTCTGACGTCCGCCGCCAGCGTACGCGCGCGAGGTCGTCATGGTCGTCACGAGTTGCTTGCATCCGGGCGACACGATGTACATACATTCATGCGCATCCCGGGTTTCCATGCACGTGCGTCGTCGCTCGTCACCGTTCCTCCACGGGAGGTATCATGGTCTCACTCATGTCTTTGATGATCCCCATCGTCGTGTCCGCCGTACTGGTCTTCATCGCCAGTTCGATCATCCACATGTTCCTGGGCTACCATGCGAACGATTTCGTGGCGGTGCCCGACGAAGACGCCGTGCGTCGTGCACTCAGCACCGTGCCGCCCGGTGAGTACGGCGTGCCGTATGCCGGATCGATGGCAGCGATGAAGTCGGCGGAATTCACGGAGAAGATGAAGGCGGGGCCCGTTGTGCTGATGACAGTGAGTCCCGGCGCCGCGCCGACGATGAGCAGGGAACTGACGTTATGGTTCGTGTTCTGCCTGGTGGTGAGCATCTTCGCCGGCTATGTGGCCGGCCGGGCACTCCCCCTGGGAGCGGACTATCTCGACGTGTTCCGTTTTGCCGGGACCACGGCCTTTGCTGGTTACGCGCTTGCGCAGTGGCAGAACACGATCTGGTACCGGCGCTCGGCAATGACGAGTCTGAAGAACACGTTCGATGGTCTCATCTACGCTCTGATTACGGCGGGCGTGTTCGGCTGGCTCTGGCCTTCGTAGAATGAGGAGTCGGGTATCGGCGCCGCCTGCGGGAGCGTGGCGGCGTCGGTGCTCATCTGTTGCGCACCGTACCACGCGCCCTCTAGGCCATGGGCTCCACGTCCGCTGGCCGTCCGGGCTGCACGATCTCACCGCACCCCGACAGCAGCAACTCCGCCGCCGCCTCACCGCACGTCTGCACGATCATGCGGGGCTCGACCTGGCGGATCCGTGTAGTCTCCGCCTCGCAGAACTGAAGGTCGATAGCCGCGAGCTGGAGGATGGCGCGGTCGGCGGCCGGCAGCGAGTCGTCGAGCGCAACCCGGCGCAGGCGCTCCGCGACGGTTTCGCCATCGGGGGCTGACGCCGCGATAGCATCGAGCGTCGGCTGTTGCAGAGGGGCGAATTCGAAGTGGGTGTCGCAGGGCGAGACTCCGGTCACGTCTTCGCCAACGGGGCAGTCACTGCCGCCGCAAACCGCCGTCGTGGTGCCGGCCAGGAAGGGCCAGCTGCCGGTCCGCGGCTCGAAATCCGTGCCGCACAGGGGGCATGCCCGCTCCCCGACACCGTGGTTGAAGCGGTACTCAACCGCCGGACGTGAGTGGCTCATGGTATCGACCATCCTGCTCCTTCAGCGAGAGTTCGGCGGTCGGCGATGGGGCAAATACCGGGCCCGAATCATAGCTGGTCCGACCCACCGTCGTCGTTTGCGACGTTTATCGCATCGAGGACATCACCCAGGAATGTGCCCAGCCGCCACGCCTGGTCATTCGACGTGACCCCCAGGCGAACGACGACGAGGTCGTGCGACGGCACGATGGCAACGTACTGTCCCTCGAACCCGCTCGCCCAGAATATATCGCGCGGCAGCGCTGGCCACACGCGCCGGGTCGAATCGGCCGCCTCTCCGGCATTCAGCCACCAGTGCGCGCCGTACTGTCCGAGCGGCGCCGCGGCAGCAGGCGTCACGCTGTACTCCACCCACCCTTCAGGCAGAATGCGCTCACCATTCCAGGTCCCATCGTTCAGGAAAAGCAGGCCGAACCGCGCCCAGTCTCGGGCGGTCGCGAACATGAATGACGATCCGACGAAGGTACCGGACGGATCCGGTTCAAGGACGGCGCTGCGCATGCCGATCCGGTCGAACAGGGCACGTCGCGGAAATGCGACGTACTCTTCATGTGTGCTGAATGAGGCGCGGAGTAACGCCGATACGATGTTGGTGGTGGCGCTGGAATATGACCAGGCGGTGCCGGGCTCATGCACCAGCGCGCTCGCAGCTGCGACCGCGGCGGCATCATGGGCGTCGAACAGCATACGCGTGGCAGCGCCGGTCGGCGTGTAGCTCTCGTCGAAGCCGAGGCCGCTCGACATGGTGAGCAGGTCGTGCAGCGTGATCTCACCGCGCGGGTCTTCAGGCGCGCGCCATTCCGGGCGAAGTCCACCTGCCTGGAGATGGAGTGCATCTTCCGCGATGAGGATGCCGACGAGCGCGTTCATCACGCTCTTCGTCATGGACCATCCCGTAAACCGGTTGTCCGGGCCGTATCCATCCGCGTAGCGCTCCGCGATGATCCGGCCGTGATGCACGATGACGATCGCCCGCGTCCTCCTCGCCGCTTCCGGGTCGGGCTCCGTGAACGCATCAGCGACGACGGCATCCAGACGCGTCGACCGTCCTGTCGCACGCGTGCTGCTGTCCTCATCGATCCCGGTGGTCACGGGCGCCACCCCATCCGCGGGCAATCCCGCGGGTGGCGATGGCAGCGTCGTGGCCGGCAGAAGCGTGCAGCCCAGTCCCTCGCGGTACGCCGCCCGACGCTTCGCAACGAATGGGATCGAAGCGGCGACGATGCGCGCATCGGTGTCGATGTCGGTGCGCACCAGCCGCGCGATCGGTTCGTCCGGTAGATCGGCGAGCGCCTGATCCCGCGTGACATTGCCGACGAAGATGTTCGAGCAGACGACTTTGGCGATGAATCCCAGTGCCGGCCGCGCAGCGGGCTGTGCTGCGCGCGAGCCTGCGAACGCGACTACAGCGATAATCGCGGGTATCGAGATGAGCACGGCATGGCGGCGTCGCATGTGCGCAAACTGCAGTGCACGGCGGCCGGTCGCAATTCCCGGGGCAGCATGGGGGCTCAGACCGCGCGCTGTCCTGCGACATAGTCCCGCAGGACCCCCGTCTCCATTTCCAGCTCGACGAGGCGCTGCTTGACGATGTCACCGACCGATATCACGCCGACCGGCCGGCCCTGGTCCACTGCAACCAGGTGACGCAGGCGTTCGCTGGTCATGCGCTGCATGACGACGGTCACGTCGTCCTCCATGCCGCATACGGGCGGGCGTCGCATGACATGCGCTACCTGAAGGTTTCGTACGTCCCCTGAGTGTCGATTCAGCGCGTCGACGACGTCACGCTCGCTGAGGAAGCCGGTCAGGGCGCCATATTCGTCCACCACCGCGAGGCCGCCGACTCCACGGTCGAGCAGGACCCGCACCGCATGGGAAACGGCGTCGCTCTCTCCGACCGTGACGACCTCGCTGGTCTTCCTGTGCAGCAGATTCCTCACACGCATGGCACCTCCTTCGACGTCAGGGCGATCCGGCCGCGGGCGGAAATATGCCTCAACGGGCCAAACTGCATGACTGGTTCCGCGTCCGCCGTCCGCTTCCGCCGTCAATGCTGCAAGCGATGTACCCCCGCGCCCTCTGCCGCCCGCCGCATCCGGTTTCTCTCCATGCCGGGGTTCGTTACGTTCGAACCATGACGTCATCGACGAATCCCCCGCGCGGCGGCCGCCCCCGCGTCGTGATCTCCGTCCTCGCATGCGCGTTCATGGCCGCCTGCGACGGCGCTGCGACGCCGGAGCACCGCACGCCCTCCGGGTCTGCGATCGGTGTCGATGCGGACCCGGGCACACGGACGGCGCGGGCGCAGCGTGCTCCGACCCGCGGCCTGGACAGCCTGCTGCTGGCGGAAGCGTTCGAGCGTGCCGCGGGCATGCCGCGGACGCACGCGCTGCTCGTGGCGCGTCACGGTGACCTCGTGCGCGAAGGGTATTTCCGGGGTCCGGGTCGCGATGGCCGCGCGAACATCAAGTCGGCCTCCAAGAGCATCATCTCCGCACTCGTCGGAATCGCGATCGAAGAGGGGCACCTGGAGGGGCTCGACCAGCCGGTCGCGCCGTTCTTTCCGGCCATCGTCGGTGAAGGTGCCGACCCGCGCATGGACCAGGTCACGATCGGCAGGCTGCTGTCGATGCAGGCGGGTCTCGAATCGACTTCGGGCCGCAATTATGGGCAGTGGGTTACGAGCGGCAACTGGGTCAGGTTCGCGCTGACGCGTCCGTTCGTCGAAGCGCCGGGCGGTCGCATGCAGTACAGCACGGGCAGTACGCACCTGCTCTCCGCCATCCTGACCCGCGCGACCGGCATGAGCACGCTCGAGTACGCGCGCAGCCGGCTGGCAAGTCCGCTCGGGTTCGATCTCGCGGCGTGGGCGCGCGACCCGCAGGGAATCTATTTCGGCGGCAACGACATGTATATGCGGCCTCGGGACCTGCTCGCGTTCGGCGAACTCTACCGCAACGGCGGTCGCCACGAGGGGTCGCAGATCGTGCCGGAGGACTATATAGCGCAGTCATGGGTGCGCCGCACATCGTCGCGGTACAATCGCAACGAATACGGACTCGGCTGGTGGATGCGCAGCGCGCGCGGTTACGACATCTACTTTGCGTGGGGTTATGGCGGTCAGTACGCGTTCATCATTCCCGATCTGGAGTTGACGGTCGTCACCACGTCCGATGCCGTGTCGCCGCGCGAAGGCCCGCACAACCGCATGCTGCACCAGATCATCGACGACCTGCTGATTCCCGCGGCAGAGCGGGGTGACCGTCGCTCGACGATGGATCAGTCCTGACCTTCGCTACCTGCCGCGCGTAGACACCACGATTGCGCCGGCCCCGTGGTCCAGGCCCCAGCGCTGACTGGCTTCCAGTCCGTCGAAGTACTGCAGCGAACTGATGGCATGCGTGGCCATGTTCCGCAGGTGGTTCGGTCCCCCCAGCTGCGCGCCGTCCAGGTACACCCAGATCGTCTCGGGCTTCGCTATGGACGCCCTTCCGCGAATACGCAGCCATTGCGGCCGCAGCGCCTGTACCAGCGCAAACGCGTCCGTATGACCGGACGCGTCCATCTCGGCCGTGGTGATCACCTTCGCATCGCCGCGCGCGGGCCTGCTCCCCGCCTGCGAGCTGCAGCCGGCAACCAGGGCTGACAGCACCACCACGAGCAATCCAGTTCGGCGTCGCATGTTACCCCTTTCAGTGGATCCGATGCGTCGCGTCAGTGCGTCAGCGACCACAGCGCGACGTTGATGCCGAGCGCGTACGCGGCCCCTGAAAACGCGTAGAAATAGTCGTCATCGTCGCCTTCCCGTTCCCAGCCGTCGGCGACATCCGTGTTGTGGCTCATGAGGACGATAATGCGACCGTGCTCGTCGCGGATCGCGCGCAGATGCGGCTCCGCACTTTCGGCGCCCCGTTCCGATGTCGCGCCACCGCTGCGACGCCAGAACTGGATGGAGGGAATCTGCGGCACAGCGGGCACGTCATACGCAACGGCAAACAGCGGGTGATCGAGCGGCAGGTCTGTGATCTCGTAGAACGGAAGCACGCGCTGAATGGTCCGCGCCCAGTACGCCCACGCACGATCCCCCCAGAAATCGTCGACCCAGAGGAATCCGCCCTTCAGCAGGTACTGCCGGAGCAGCACGATCTCTTCGTCGCTGAACTCCGCCGTCCCCACGTCCGAGGCGAACAGAAATGGACATTCGAACAGCGTGCGATCAGTCGCACGCACCACTGCGTGGCCCGGCTGGCCGTCTTCCCACCGGCTGGCGTGCGCTGACGTCAGCTGTGAGAAGCGCAGCATGAAGTTGTG
>JAGTUV010000250.1 GCA_018224305.1 Gemmatimonadota bacterium | reverse complement strand
CTGCGCCGGCTCGCCGGTCAGCACGTCGCCGGCTTCCGGCGCGGCGCCTGCGGCGGGCTCGATCGATCCGGTGTTGTCAGGATCCATAATGCGTCCTGCACATGTGACGGGTGCGGTCAGCCGCCGCGGCGGCCCAGAACTGCCTGCAATCGGACTTCGCGGCCGTCGCGGATGACGACGAGCTCGACTTCATCGCCCGGTGCATGCCCGGCCAGCGCGTCGGTGAACCCCTGGAGGTCCGCGATCTCGCGGCCCGCGAGGCGGATCAGGACATCGCCCCTCTGCATTCCGGCCTTGTCGGCGGGCGATTCCGTCGTCACCCCTCCGAGCAGCACGCCCCGCTCGACGGGCGAGAAGTCGGGGATGGTGCCAAGCCAGGCACCGGACCCGGTCACGGGAGCGCGCGGCGGCTGCCCGGCACCGCGCTGGAGCGTCAGGCTGAGCGGCGGCGTGGCGACCTGGAGCGCAAGCGTCGCAACCAGACCCGCCACACGCTCGATGCCATCCGCATCGACACGGTCCCAGTCATCGCTCGGCCTGTGGTAGTCGCTGTGGGTGTTCGTGAAGAAATGGAGCACCGGAATGTCGCGCAGGTAGAACGATGTGTGATCGCTCGGCCCCACACCGTCGGGCTGCAGCGCGACATCGATCTGCGCGCGTGCCGCTTCCCGTTCCACGATCGCCGCCCATTCCACGGCGGTACCAATGCCGTAAATGATCAGTGGATCGTCTTCCAGACGTCCCACCATGTCCATGTTGAGCATGGCTCTGGCATACTCGAGGTCCACCGTCGGCGTGCGGGCGAAGAATGCCGATCCGATCAGGCCCGACTCCTCTCCCGTGAACGCAATGAACAGGACTGAACGCGCAGGCCGTTCTGCGCTCAGCAGTGCCGCCACGCGCAGCAGCGCGGCCACGCCGGACGCATTGTCGTCCGCGCCGTTGTGAATCGCTGCCGTGCCGGGCGCCAGTGACCCGGCGCCGCCCATGCCGAGGTGATCGTAGTGCGCACCAATGATGACGACTTCGTTGCGCACGGACGCGTCGGAGCCCTCCAGCAGCGCGACCACGTTGCGCCCGGTCACGCTCGCGTGCGGGTTCGCACTGTGTGGGTCCGCACCCTGCCCTCCCTGTACGGGGACGGGGACGTCCTGGAAGAAGCTGCCGTCGGTACCGGCGCCACTCAGGCCGAGCGCCGCCATCCGGGCAGCGATGTAGTCGGCGGCACAGCGCTCGCCGGGTGAGCCGGCCAGCCGGCCCTCCAGCGCGTCATCCGCCAGAAACCGGACGGTCGCCAGCGGCTCGGCCAGACCGCGCGTCAACGCGGCGGCGTCGGGACACGTCTGCGCATGCAGCGAGACCGAACCGATCGGCAGCGCGACGACGGCGAGGAATGCCCTGCGGCGGGCGGCAGTAAGCATAGAAACCTGTCCATCCGTGGGGAGTGAGGCGTCGCCTCGACAGCGTATGCCTCAGGGAGTATTCTAATGGCATGAGATCATATATGACAGTGGCCGCCACGGTTTTCGCCGCCGCCTGCGGTCCTGATACACAGCCCGTCCAGAATCCCGGTCCCTACGCCCAGACGGGCGTGCCGGCCGTCGTCGAGGCCGGTCCGGACGAGACGCGCCTGGGCAACCTCCGCATGCTGACCAATGGTGGAGAGAACGCGGAAGCCTATTTCTCCGCGGACGCCCGCCAGCTGATCTTCCAGGCGACGCGCCCGGGCGTCAGCGACTGCGACCAGATCTACACCATGAATTCGGACGGCACCGACGTCCGCATGGTCTCGACGGGGAAGGGCGCAACGACGTGCGCGTTCTTCTTCCCATCAGGCGACCGGATCGTCTACAGCTCTACCCACGAACACTCGCCCGAGTGCCCGCCCCGGCCCGACTACAGCCAGGGCTACGTCTGGTCTCTGCATCCGTACGACATCTACACCGCGCGCCCCGACGGCTCCGATCTGCGGAAAATCGGCAGCACCGAGCACTATGACGCCGAGGCCACCATCTCGCCCGATGGCTCACGCATCGTGTTCACCTCCACGCGCGATGGCGATCTCGAGATCTACACCATGAACCCAGACGGTACCGATATCCGTCGCCTCACCAACGAGCCGGGATATGATGGCGGCGCGTTCTTCTCGCCCGATGGCACGAAGATCGTCTACCGCGCCCGGCACCCCGAGACGCCCGGCGAACTGGCGGACTATCGGCGGTTGCTCGCACAGAACCTGATCCGGCCTTCGACGCTCGACATTTACGTGATGGATGTCGATGGCTCGAACCGGGTCCGCGTCACCAACAACGGCGCGGCGAACTTCGCGCCCTACATGCACCCGGATGGCCGGCGCATCATTTTCAGCTCGAACATGGATGATCCGGACGGACGCAATTTCGAGTTGTACCTGATCAATGTCGATGGCACCGGCCTGGAGCGGATCACGAACTCGCCCGACTTCGACGGTTTCCCGATGTTCAGCGCGGATGGTACGGAGCTGGTCTTCGCGTCCAACCGCAACCAGAGTGCGCCGGGCGAGACGAACGTGTTCATCGCGGACTGGCGGGAATAGGCGTCGCTGGCGCACGCCCGTCTGACGAGACCATGGATCCCGAGCTCGGCTACCCGCTGGCGTTGGCCACCGGGGTCGGTCTGTTCCAGCACGTGGCCATCGCCGAGGAGATCGCCTTCCGCGGCGCGCTGCAGTCCGGCATCGCGCGGCAGTCCGGCGAGACCCAGGGGCTGATCTGGTCCTCGGTGATCTTCGGGCTGGCGCACGCGCCGAACGCCCTGGTCTTGCCCGCCGAGGACCGGGCACGCTACCTGCTGGTCGGCATCCCGTTCTTGACCGCCGCCGGCGGCTTCCTGGGCTGGGTGTACCAGCGCGCCGACGTCTGGCTGGGCACCGCGGTGTTTCTGGCCGCCGGCGTCGCGGTGTCGGTGCTGGTCGACGAGGGGGGTGTCTCCACCGATCGGCTCGGCGACGATCCCAACATCTTCGGCGAGACCATGG
>JAGTUV010000249.1 GCA_018224305.1 Gemmatimonadota bacterium | reverse complement strand
GGCCGCGGAGACGGAGCGGCATGGCGGAGTGGAGCCGGACATGGGGGATCCCGCTGCCGTTCGCGATCTGCGCGGCTCCGGGGCCGGGGACGCCGGGGCGCACACGTTCGGACTGGAGAACGCCGCGGCGCAGACGACCGCGACGTCGCGCCCGTCGAATGAGCCCGTCCCGGAAGGTGCGGGCCCGGCGGACGGAGAGGCCGGGCGAAGCGGCGGCCGGCGGCGACCGATGACGATTGCCGAAAAGATCTTCGCCTCGCGCTGGGTGGTCGATGCCGCGAACGACCGGTTCGGCGTGCCCGCGGTGCAGCCGGGCAACAGCGGCTTCGTGCGCACCGACTGGCGCTTCTCGCACGAGTACGTGTCGCCGATGGCGGCAATCTTCTTCGAGCACAAGCTGGGTCCGGACGCGAAGGTCAACGATCCAGCGACGATCCTCATGTTCCGCGACCACCTGACATACCTGCACGAGGTGATGCCGCAGGAGCGCGTGCAGCTCGGCCTGCTCGACGTCGCACGTCAGCTCAAGGACAAGCAGGAGGAGTTCGCAAAGAAGCAGGGCGTCATCTACTACGGCGAGCGGCTCGGCGTCCGCCTCGGCTCCGAGGCGATCTGTCACTCCAAGATGCTCGAGGAGTACGCAGAGCCCGGTCAGCTCATCGTCGGCACGGACTCGCACACGCCGCACTCGGGCGCAATCGGCTGCATCGCGTTCGGCATCGGCACCACCGCGATTTTCAACTCGTGGATCACGAAGGACGTGCGCGTCAGCGTGCCACCGTCGTTCAAGGTCGTCGTGCGCGGCAGGAAGCCGACGAACGTGACCGCGAAGGACTTCATGCTCGAGATCCTGCGCCACCCCTACATCAAGGATGGCCACGCGATCGGCCAGATCATCGAGTACGCGGGCGACGCAGTCGAAGCGCTGAGCATCGACGAGCGCGCGACCATGACGAACATGGCCGCCGAAGTCGGCGCGTTCACCGGCATTGTCGCACCCGACGCCAAGGCCGTCGAATACCTCGTCACCGAGCGGGGCGTGGACCGCGCGCGCGCCGAACAGCTCTGTGAGGGCCTGGTCTCCGACGATGATGCGGAGTACGTGAAGGTCATCGAGATCGACGCATCGAAGATCCGCCCGATGGTCGCGCTGCCCGGCGACCCCGGCAATGGTCTCTACATTGACGAACTCGAAGGCGATGCCGTGCGTCTCGATGTCGCCTACGCCGGCTCGTGCACGGCCGGCAAGAAGGAGGACATGGATATGTATGCGACTGTCCTCCAGGCGGCTCACGATGAAGGTCTGCGCGTACACCCGGACGTGAAACTCTTCATCCAGTGCGGATCGCAGGAGGTCCGGCAGTACTGCGAGGAGCGCGGCTACCTGAAGCTGTTCGAGAACATGGGCGCCGAGTTCATCGAGCCAGGCTGCGGCGCGTGCATCGCCGCCGGGCCCGGCACGTCGAAGACGAAGGACGAAGTGACCATCAGTTCGCAGAACCGGAACTTCCCGGGACGGTCGGGACCGGGGCAGCTTTATCTCGCATCGCCGTATACCGTCGCGGCGTCGGCCGTCGCGGGTTACATCATCGAATGGGAGCCGGGCGCCTCGATACGGCAACTCCAGGGGGTGTGATTGAGTTCCGGCGACGGCGAACTCACCGCCCTGCTCGGGGACCTGGTTCGCATCGACTCGCAGAACCCGGACCTCGTACCGGGTGCGCCCGGCGAACGTGCGATCGCGGAGTTCTGCGTGCGGTGGTTCGCAGCGCACGGCATCGACGCGTGGGTCGATGAAGTGAAACCCGGCCGCTGTAACGCGGTGGCGCGTGTGCGCGGTGGGGACGGCCCCACGCTGACACTGTGCGCCCACCTCGATACCGTGTCGATCGATGGCATGACCGCGCACGGGCTCGAGCCCCGCATCGAGGACGGCAGGATGTACGGGCGCGGCACGTACGACATGAAGGGTGCCGTCGCTGCGATCATGGTCGCGCTGGTCGAGGTCGCGAAGGATCCGCCCGCGGGCACGGTGCTCGCCGCACTCGTGTGTGACGAGGAGTTCGCGAGCATCGGGGCCGGCGATTTCGTGCAGCGTTACCATTCGGACGCGTGCATCGTGACGGAACCCGGGGACGGGCGGCTGATCGTGGCGCACAAGGGCTTCGTCTGGGCAGAAATCGGGACGAGCGGTGTGGCCGCGCACGGCAGCCGCTGGGAGGATGGCGTGAGCGCGATTGCACGCATGGGCCGTATCATCGCCGCTCTCGACCACTTCGACCGCACCGTACTGCGCGAGCACACGCACCCGCTTCTCGGCCCCGCATCCATGCACTGCGCGATGGTCACCGGCGGCGACGGCTGGTCCACGTACGCGCCGCACTGCACGCTGCGCGTCGAGCGGCGCACGCTGCCCGGCGAGTCGGCGGCGTCCGTGCTCAAGGAACTGCGCCGGATCATCGATACGGCGGGCGAGCAGGCGGAAGTGCGCGAGGTGATGAGTCGCTCGCCACTCGAATGTCCCCCGGAGTCCGTCATCGCGCGCAGCGTCATCGATTCCGTAACTACCGCCACTGGGGACGCGCCGGAGATCGCGGGTGTCGCCTACTGGATGGATGCCGCGATATTCGCCGATGCCGGCGCCGAAACAGTGGACTACGGGCCGACCGGGGCGGGTGCACACGGGGCAGTGGAGTGGGTGGACCTCGAGTCTGTTGCGCGTTGTGCAGGCGTACTGACCGGCTCGGTGACGCGCTACTTCATGACGAAGGCGACCACCCAGGTCAGGTGAGGGCTTCTTCTTCCCTGTTGGCGAAAAACATCATGCACGGTACCTTGCGCCCATGACTCCCGGCACCACACCGGCTGAGGACCGCCGCCGCTTCCGTCGCACGCTCGTGCGCGTCCTGCTCGTGCAGGCGATTGCGGTCGCGCTGCTCTGGCTGCTCCAGTACCGCTACAGCGGCTGACATGCATCCGATCAACTGGATCATCGTCGTGGCCTACATCGCCTACGTCGTCATCGACGGCATTCGCCGCGCGAAGGGCACGAAGGAGCTCGAAGGCTACTTCCTCGCCAACCGCAGCCTGCCGTGGTGGGCCGTCGGCCTCTCCGTGATGGCGACGCAACTGTCCGCCGTGACCATGATCGGCACCACGGGCCAGGGCGCGACGGACGGCATGCGCTTCATCCAGTTCTACTTCGGCCTGCCGATCGCCATGGTCGTACTCGGCGTCACGCTCGTGCCGTTCCTGCACGGCGCCCGCGTGTTCACCGCGTACGAGTACCTGGAGCGACGCTTGAATCCGGCGACGCGCACGCTTGCCAGCTTCCTGTTTCTCTGCTCGCGCGGTGCATCGGTCGGCGTCATCATCGCTGCGCCCGCCGTAGTCTTCTCCGCCGTGTTCGGCTGGACCCTGCCGTACGCCGTGGCACTCATTGGCGTCCCGACCGTGCTCTACACGATGATCGGCGGAGTGCAGGCCGTGACATGGGCGGACGTCAAGCAGATGGTGCTCATCGTCTTCTCGCTGCTCGCCATTGTCATCGTGCTGCTCGTGCAGCTCCCCGTCGCGCCCGGCGAAGCGCTCAGCATTGCGGGCGCGACCGGCCGGCTGCGCACGTTCGATTTCTCGTTCAACCTGACCGACACGTACACGTTCTGGTCGGGCGTCATCGGCGGCTTTTTCCTGATGATGTCGTACTTCGGCACCGACCAGAGCCAGGTGCAGCGGTACCTCACCGCACGATCGGTTCCGGAGGCACGCACATCGCTGCTCATGAGCGCGTACTGGAAGATCCCGCTCCAGGCTCTGGTGCTCATGATCGGCGTGCTCATCTTCGTCTTCTACCTGTTCCAGGCGCCGCCACTGCTGTTCAATCCCGCGCACGAATCCGCCGTGCGTGCCGAGGCCGGCGCTGAATATGGCGCACTCGAGTCGCGGTTCAACGAGGCCTGGACCGAGCGGGAGAGTGCTGCCCGCACGCTGGCCGTTTCCGAAGGTGCTGCCGGTGTCGCAGCGGCCGAGCGGTTCCGCGCCAGCGAGGACATCGCCAACGGCGTGCGCACGGAGGCGCTCGACCTCGCGAACCGCGTGACCGGTCAGCCGTCCCGCGACGTGAACTACATCGTGCCGCACTTCGTGCTGACGTATCTGCCGATCGGCCTGGCCGGCCTCTTCATTGCCGCCATCATGGCTGCCGCGATGTCGAGCATCTCGTCGGAGCTGAACTCGCTGTCCACCGTGTCCGTCATCGACTTCTACCGGCGGTGGCTGCGGCCGGATGCCACGGACGCACATTTCCTAATGGTATCGAAGTTCACGACCGCCTTCTGGGGCCTGATCGCGTGCGTCGTCGCCACCTACGCTGCAACGCTCGGTTCACTCATCGAAGTCGTCAACCGCTTCGGCTCGTTCTTCTACGGCTCGATCCTCGGCGTATTCCTGCTCGCGATGATCCCGTTCGTCAAACCGTGGCCCGCGTTCTTTGCACTCATCGCAGGCATGGTCGCCGTCGCGACCGTGTCATTCGGCGCGCCGTCCATCTCGTTCCTCTGGCACAACGTGATCGGAGTGTTCACAGTGCTGCTGGCCGGGATTCTGCTCAGCGTGGTGGCGGGGACTCGCGGTGCGGGAGCGAATCCCGGGTGAAGCGGAACGGAATAGAGTGGTTGTGGGATGGGTAGTGGGAAAGTTACAGGGCGGGGGTGGGGTAGTGGGCGTGGGCATGGTATCGAGCCCCCATTCCCACTTCCGATCCCACGCCGAATAACTCTCCCACTACCAATCCCGCAACCGTCGTTTGTCCTCGTGACTGGAGATTCGAACATGCCGAATGACAGGATCGCCGCACTGCAGAAGATGATCGAGCGTGCGCCTGACGACCCGCGCGCCCGCTTCGGTCTCGCCCTCGAATACGAAAAACTCGGACGCTGGGAGGAAACAGCAGCACAGCTCACGCGCTATCTCGAGCTCACCGATGATGAAGGCAACGCATGGGGCCGCCTCGGCCACGCGCTCCGCCAGCTCGGCCGCGATGACGAAGCGATGGTCGCCTACCGCCGTGGCATCGCCGCCGCCCGCGCTCACGGGCATCCCACCATGGCCACCGAATTCGAGGAAGTCATCGAGGACTGGTAGGACCCCGCCCCCATTCCCACTCCCATTCCCGCTCACACTCCCCCTCCGACTCCCACTCCCTCCGTTTCAGTTTCCCCCTTGCGTTCCCCCGAACCAAAACCGAACCTTACGCCCGGCCCGACGGCCAGAGCAGAGATTCCGTACGAAGGGAGACCAGCAGCATGCCAGCCATGCCGACCCGTCGCGAGCGGGTGTTACCGCGTCTGATCGAGGAGGAGATGCGCTCCTCGTTCCTCGACTACTCGATGAGCGTGATCGTCCAGCGCGCGCTGCCGGATGTACGCGACGGCCTCAAACCCGTTCACCGCCGGATCCTTTATGCGATGAACGAGGCGGGCCTGTCCGCCGGCCGGCCGTACCGGAAGAGCGCCACG
>JAGTUV010000248.1 GCA_018224305.1 Gemmatimonadota bacterium | reverse complement strand
GCCGGAAGATGTGGCGAGCGGCGGTATCGCGAAAGACGGCCGCGAGAAGGGGAAGGTACAGTTTGTGCTCCTCGCGTGTGCGTGATCGTCCCGCCGGACGCCGGCGTTCAGGGCGACGTCCGAACCCATCACGAAGGTGGCAATGCGTTTCAGCCGGTACGCAGACATGGCACCCCTCGCGGTCTTCGTGATCCTCGTGGGCTTCCTGTTCGTGCTCGACCGCGAGTGGAGCGGTCGTGCGGAGCGCCGCCTCGACGAGGCGCGGCAGGTGGCGGACAGCCGGGTGCGCGCTGTCGCGGATGTGCTGGGCAACGAGGTCAGTGCCCGGATCGGGTCCGTGGAGGCGGCAAAGAGTTCCTTCATCACGGCGGGTCTGCCGAACGCGGCGTCGGAGGCGGAGGCGCGGGTCATAGCGACGCTGGACAGCATGACCACGCGGTTGGAAGGCCTCACCAGCATGGTCATCATCGATCCGGTCACGCACCAGATACTGCGTGCCCCAGGCACCGGTCTGGGCCGGATGATCGATCTGAACGATCCGCCGCTCCGGCTGGCGTTCCTGCGCGCGATCGCCAATCGCAGGCGCGCGGCTTCGGATGTAGTCGACTACGGCTTCGGTCGCCGGGTCTTCGTGTTCGACCCCCTGATGAGCAGTGACTCGGCGGAGGTCGTGGCCGTGATCGCGGCAGAATTGGATCCGCAATGGATCTATCGCGTCGCGATGCGCGATCTCAATCTGGACTCGATCGGCGAGGGCGCCAGCAGCCACGTTCTCTTCGGTCCCGACAGCGTCGCGCTCACCACTGTGCAGCAGGTGCCCGCCAGCTGGGAGACGGTGAGCCGGGACGTGCGCGTGGCGGACACGGCGTGGCGGGTGAAACTGTCGTACCCGCCGCCGGACCTGCGCGCCTATCGCGCGGAGCGTGCAGCGCTGTGGGTGGCCGGTCTCGCTCTGGCCGTGGCATCGCTGTTCTTCCTGCTCTTCCTGCGTCGAACGATCCGCACCCAGAAGGAGGAGATCGCGCGCCGGCAGGCGGCAGAGGATTCGGCACGCACGGCGGCGGAAGAAGCGCGCGTGCGGGCGAAGGAAGCGCGCGAGCTGGCTCAGCAGCTGGGAGCGGCGCAGGATGCGTCGCAGCGGTTGTCTACATCACTGGATCCCAACGACGTGGTGGAGCAGTTCCTGGGCGGCGTGGCGGAGATCCTGGGCGCCGATGTCGCTTCGCTCTACACGTTCGAGGAAGAGGGCGAGCTGCTGGTGGGCCGGCGGCGCATGGTGTTCCGCGATATCGAAGGCATCACCGACCGTCTCAAGCACGAGGACATCCGGCAGGTTCGTGCGCCCGTCGCGCTGCTGCCCGCTCTCGGTGAGGCCGTCTCAACGGGTGAGCCGTACGTCATACAGCAGTCGGACGACGAAGGACGCCTGCTCGCGTCCCGTGGTGCGGGTCCGGATGCGCCGGCTTCCTCCGTGACCGTGCCGCTGCTGATCGCGGGACACACGGTCGGCGTTGCATCGTGGGAGGTGTACACAGAGGCGCGCCGGTTCCCGCCCTCGCTCGTCGCGTTCGCGCAGGCTCTGGCCGCACCCGCGGCGGCAGCGCTGCGCACGGCAGAACTGTTCCTCTCGCTCGACACGGAACAGCGCAGTGCTGCGCACGAGGCCGTGCGGTTCGGCGCGGTGCTCGACCACATGGCCGATGGTGTCATCGTGGTCGATGCTGACGGGCGCGTCGAGCGTTCGAACGCCGCCGCGGAAGAGCTGCTCGGCAAGGATCTGGCCGACACGCCGGTCGAGGAATGGCCGGTACGGTTCGATCTGGTGTCGGTCGAAGGTCGTTCCATCAGCCCATCCGAGTTCCCGCTGATTCGTGCGATGCACGGCGAGCAGGTGCGGCGGGCGACATTCATCGTGCGCTCCGACTGGGGCGCGGAGCGCTATCTGTCGTGCTCCGCCGGGCCGGTGCAGGCTGCAGGCACCGAGGTGGCGGGAGCGGCGATGGTGCTGCGTGATGTCACGGACGAACATCAGTACGCCGAGATGCTGCGGCACACGAACCGTGAGCTGCGCCGCCAGGCGGAGGTTCTGGAGCTGGTCAACCAGCAGCTGCGCGAGGCCACCAAGGCCAAGGACCAGTTCCTGGCGGTGATGAGCCACGAGCTGCGTACGCCCATCAACGCCATCATGGGTTACTCCGATCTGCTGGACCTGGGTGTGAAGGGTCCGCTCAATGATGACCAGCGCGGCATGCTCAACCGTGTGCGGGAGACATCGCGTCACCTGCTCGGTCTGATCAACGAGGTTCTCGACCTCGCCAAGATCGGTGCGGGTCGCATGGACCTGGTTCTCGTCGAGTTGAATGTCGAGGAGATCGTGGAGCGCGCCGCGCAGCAGATCATGCCGCAGGCGACGGAAAAGGGACTTTCGCTCGAGGTGCGCGGTCCCGACGGCGATGAGGCCGTGTGCGTCAACGCGGATGAGACGAGACTCACGCAGATCGTCATCAACCTGCTCTCGAACGCAGTGAAGTTCACGTCGTCGGGCGGCGTCACGATCTCGTACGCGGAAATCGACGGCCACGTCGCGGTTCGCGTGACGGACACGGGCCCGGGCATACCGTCCGACCAGGCGGACCGCATCTTCGAGGAGTTCTACCAGGTGGAGGGCGGGCTGTCGCGCGCGAGCGGAGGTACCGGCCTCGGCCTCGCGATCGCCCGACGGTTCGCCCGGCTGATGGGCGGCGATGTACGCGTGGAGAGTGATTACGGAAACGGCTCGACGTTCATCATCCTGCTGCCGACCGTGGAACAGAAGCAGGGCGAGAGCGCGAACGCTGACGAAACGAAGGTCGTGGTGCTGATGCACAACGATCGCGCGGTGGATCGACTCAGGGAGGATCTGAGCGGCACGCTAAGTGTGGTGGGCGCGACGGATCCGTCGCAGTTCGCCTTGCTGGCACGCCGAGAGTCTCCGCACCTGCTGGCGCTGGACGCGCGCGCGCCTGACTACGGTGCGTGGCGTGCGGTGGCTGCGATGCAGGCGGAGGTAACGACTTCGAAGATTCCGATGGTCCTGTTCGCGCACCAGGATGACATGGGTGAGACGGCCATCGATCTGGGGTTCCTCACGACGCTGTCGAAACCGATTTCAGTGGGCGCCGCGACTGACATGGTGCGGGCGATGGGCGGTCATCGGCCGGTGAGCGTGCTGATCACCGATGACGATCCGGACGTGCGGCGTATTCTGGGTGAGGCGTTGAGCGCCGCAGGCTGCGAGGTGCACACGGCATCGAGTGGTGCCGAGGCGCTGGAGATGGCACGGCGTCTCGAGCCGGCGGTTGCATTGATCGACCTGCTGATGCCCGGCATGGACGGTATCGAGGCGATTGCGGCTATACGCAGCGAACCGTCGCTTCACGATGTTCGGGTGATCGCCATTCTCAGCCGCGAGATGGCCGAAGAGGAGATGGAGCGGCTGACCGCCTCGATCGCAGCGATCGGCCGCGGCCATCGCGCGCGCACACTCGCGACGGCCGAGATCCTGCGCCACGCTGCGGAGGCGGGCGTGGGAGATGCACCCAGCGGCGCGGCCGCCTGACGGCCGCTGCAGTTGCACGCCGGTGGCTCGCACATGTCGCCCGGGTCCGCGCGGCTGCTTGACGCCCCCATCCTCCCCGGGTAGCTTCGCCTCACCGTAGCAACCCCACATTCTTCGGAGTGCCCCATGATGCGATCCGCGCTCGCTGCGACGCTGGTCGTGGGCGTCGTATCCGCGGTCCCGGCTTCCGCCCAGGCCCCGCCCACACCACCGGACCATTACGCGCTCACCAACGCACGCATCGTCGTTGCGCCCGGCCGCGTGATCGAGCGCGGCACCGTCGTCGTGCGTGACGGCCGCATCGTCGCGGTCGGCGAGCGCGTCAGCGTGCCGGCCGCAGCGATTCAGGTCGATGCGTCCGGTCACAACGTGTATGCAGGCCTCATTGACGCCGCGTCGAGCGTCGGCCTGCCGAGTGTGGTGCGGCAGGGCGGCGGGTTCGGCCGCGCCGCTGACGATGAAGCGCAGGAGGTCATGCCCGGCCGCGAGGCGGCCGACGTATGGGCTCCATCCGATAACGAACTCGCGCAGCTGCGGGCGGCCGGCGTCACGACGCTCGGGCTCGCCTTCAACGGCGGGATCTTTCCCGGCCGCATCGCCGCGGTCAGCACGGGCAGCACGAACCGGTCGCCTGTCCTGCGAGCGGGGATCGCGCAGCAGGTCCTGCTCGGACGTCGGCGCGGCGGGTACCCGGGCACGCTGATGGCCTCGATCGCGTACGTGAAGCAATCGTTTTACGACGCGCAGCACGGCATGCGCGCCCGTCAGGCGTGGGAGCGTCAACCGAGCGGGCCGCGGCCGGACTACAGCCCGGACACGCGCGCGCTCGAACCCGCGGTGACCGGCGCACTACCCGTGTGGCTGCACGGATCGACCGAACGCGAGCTCGACAACATCACGCGGGTGGCTTCCGATCTCGCCGTCAGGAATTTCACGGTCGTCGGCGCGCAGGAAGGCTGGCGCCGGATCGATCTGCTGCGACGCGTCGGCGCACCCGTCATCGTCAGCCTCGAGTTCCCCACTGCGAACCAGATTTCCGGCCGCAGCTTCGAGCTGCACGTCGCTCCGGTCACGGGCGAGGACCATGCGGCGGCGCGGGCAGATTCCGCAGCCGTGTTCGAAGCGCGAGGCAATGCGGGTGCACTCGCGCGTGCGGGCATCCCGATCGCCCTGAGCTCCTACGGCATGAACTCACCCGTCCGTCTGCGTGCGCACGTGCGCGCGGCGATCGATGCCGGGCTCAGCCCGGATGACGCGCTCCGCGCCCTGACCGTCACGCCCGCACGGCTGCTGGGCATCGAGAGCGTTGCAGGTACCATCGAGACCGGCAAGATGGCGAACCTCGTGGTGGTGCGCGGCGACATTTTCGATACCGATGCGCCCATCCGCGACGTGTTCCTCGAGGGTGTACGCTATCAGATTCCGGCACCGGCGCAGCAGCAGCGCGGCGCGAGCGCACGTGCAGACGCCGCGGCGCCGTCCGTTACAGGCGAGTGGGTGGGAGAAGTCGATTCGCCGACCGGACTCATGCAGTTCTCGCTGGTGATCGATGGCGGTGGCGAGAACCTGACGGGCCGGATGAGCAGCGACATGGGATCGATCGCGTTGAGCGGCATGCAGTCCGGGTCGGACATCACGCTTTCCGGTACCTGGACGCCACCGGGCGGAACCGCACTCGCCGTCACCGTGACGGGACGGATCACAGGCGACGATCTGCGCGGCACCATCACAGCGCAGGGCATGAGCCCATTCGAAATCACTGCGCGCCGGCAGACGCCTGGCGCCGCAATACAGGAGGTGAGCCGATGATCCGCCGCCGAATCGGACGGGCCGGCGCCGGCATGGTGCTGACGGCTGCGTTCGCGCTCGCTGCACCTGTCGCGGCGCAGGACATCGCGATCCGCAATGCCACGGTGATCACGATCGCGAACGGCACGATGGAGAACGCAACGGTCGTGATACGCGATGGCAAGATCGCGGCGGTCGGCCGGGACGTGCAGATCCCGTCGGGCATCCGGGTCATCGATGGCACCGGCCGGTACGTCATGCCGGGGATCATCGACGCGCACTCGCACATGGCGATCGAGGGCGGCATCAACGAGGGCTCCGAGTCCGTCACGCCCGAGGTCATCATCCCCGTCCGTGACGACGACCAGACGATCTACCGCGCGCTCGCCGGCGGTGTCACGTCCGCCCTGCTGCTGCACGGCAGCGCCAACACGATCGGCGGACAGGGAGCCGTGATCAAGATGCGGTGGGGTCAGCCCGCCGATTCACTGCACTTCGAAGGTGCGCATCGCATCGTGAAGTTTGCACTCGGCGAGAATGTCACGCGCGCGAGTTCGTCGGCGCCGGACTCGCTGCGCCGGTTCCCGAAGTCACGCATGGGTGTGGAGCAGACACTGCGGTGGTGGTTCACGCAGGCACAGGAGTACGCCGCGGAGTGGCAGGCGTACGACGCCCGCCGCGATCGCAACGCAGTGCCGCCGCGTCGCGACCTGCGACTCGAGGCGCTCGCCGACATCCTGAGCGGCGAGATCAAGGTGCACGCGCACAGCTACCGCGGTGACGAGATCCTGATGCTGATGCGCGTCGCGGAAGACTTCGGCTTCCGCATCAACACGTTCCAGCACGTGCTCGAGGGCTACAAGGTGGCGGACGAGATGGCGGCGCACGGCGCCATGGCCTCGACGTTCGCCGACAACTGGGGCTACAAGGTCGAGGCCAACGACGCCATTCCGCACAACATGGCGATCATGGCCGACCGCGGTATCGTCGTCTCGGTCAACTCAGACTCCGGCGAGCGCGTCCGTCGGATGTACCAGGAGGCGGCGATCGGCATGAAGTATGGCGGCATGAGCGAGAACGAGGCACTGAAGATGATCACGCTCAATCCCGCCATGCAGCTCGGTGTCGACAACCTCGTCGGCACCATCGAGGTAGGGAAGCAGGCTGACATCGCAATCTTCAGCGCACACCCGTTCGCACCGGAGACCCACGTCGAGATGACGCTGGTGGACGGGAAGGTCTATTTCGACCGCAACGAGGCCATGACACTGCGCAAGCTGATCGACGGCGCACGCAGCATCACGACGACGGAGGACGACCGATGAGAACGGCGGCACTGGTTCTGGCCGCACTGACAGTCGCGGCACCGGCAGTTCTCACGGCGCAGGCGACGCCGGGGCAGGAAGGCACGTTCGTGATTCGCGGTGCCACCGTCTGGACGGGCGCCGGGCAGACGCTGCAGAACACGAATGTCGTGATCCGCGACGGCCGCATCGAGGCGGTCGGTCCGAACGCGACGGCCGCCGGCGCGATCGAGATCGACGGGCGCGGCCGGTTCGTGTATCCGGGAATGATCGACGCGTTCACGCCGCTTGGTCTCTCCGAAACGGGCGGCATTTCGACAATGAACCTGCGCAGCGAGATGGGCGAGTATAATCCGCACATGCGCGCGGTCGTGGCGATCAACGTCGATAGCGACATGATGGCGATCACGCGCGCGAACGGCGTGACCACGGCGATCACGGCGCCGAGCGGCGGTGTCATCAGCGGGCAGGCGGCACTCGTGAACATGGCCGGCTGGACGTGGGAGGACATGGCTGTCAAGCAGACTGCCGCGTTCGTGCTGAACTATCCGCGTCAGCCGAGCTTCCGTTTCGGCGGCGGCAATCCGGCCGCGGAGCGAGCGGCCGGGGAGCGGGTGGCAGGCCAGATCCGCGAGTTGAAGACAGTGCTGAGCACAGCACGCGCGTACGATCAGCAGCGGGCGGCCGGCTCGGATCAGACGGACCTGATGTACGAGGCGCTTCGTCCGCTCGTGCGCGGCGAGGTGCCTGCGCTGGTCTCGGCGGACACGGAGGATCAGATCCGCGAGGTCGTGGAGTTCGGCCGGGAATTCGGCATCCGGGTCATCATCAACGGCGGGCGCGATGCGTGGAAGGTCCGCGACCTGCTCGCGCAGAACGATGTGCCGGTGGTGCTGGGTTCGATCCAGTCGACGCCCGCGTCAGACGCGCCGTATGACGCGGTGTTCGCGCAGCCCGGCGTGCTGCACGAGGCCGGCGTGAAGTTCGCGTTCTCGACGGGAGGCGGGGCAAACGCGCG
Source organism: Gemmatimonadota bacterium (assembly GCA_018224305.1). Lineage (GTDB taxonomy): Bacteria > Gemmatimonadota > Gemmatimonadetes > Longimicrobiales > RSA9 > SH-MAG3. Next base: position 4,999 of record JAGTUV010000248.1, on the reverse strand, counting down.
CCACGTGCCGTTCCACGCCGCGCTGGCCGTCGGCTATGGCCTGCCGAAGGAGGCCGCGCTGCGCGCGCTTACGATCTGGCCTGCGGAGATGTTCGGCGCGGCCGATCAGATCGGCACGATCGAGGCGGGCAAGGTAGCGAACCTGTTCGTGGCGACCGGCGATCCGCTCGACATCCGCACGCAGGTCAGCGAGCTCTTCATCAAGGGTCGCCGCGTACCGATGGACGACCGGCAGACCCGGCTGTACGAGAAGTACAACGCACGGCCCGCGGGTAACTGAGCGCCGATCGTGAAGGGATTCGTGGTTGCGGGTGCACTGCTCGCGGCGACGGCCGTGGCTGCCGGCGCGTTCGGCGCACACGCACTCGCGGATCGCCTCACCGCCGAGCGTCTCGCCACATGGGAGACCGCGGCGCGCTATCACCTCGTTCACGCGCTGGCTCTGGTCCTGCTCGGCGCCATCGCCGGGCGCTGGCCCGCCCCGCTGCTGTCCGTTGCCGGATGGCTGTTCACGTTCGGTATCGTGGTGTTCGGCGGGACGGTCTATGCACTCGCACTCGGTGGTCCGCGCTGGCTGGGCGCCATCACGCCGCTGGGCGGCCTGGCGCTGATTGGCGGGTGGATCGCGTTGGCGGTTGCGGTGGCCCGGAGCTAGTGCGGTGCAGTCCGGCCGGGGCGTTGCCATAGGGTAATGCGTCGTCCTAGCGGGACACGCAGTACAGGTATTCATACACATCGTTCGCCCGGTACCTGCGGCTTGCGCCATCGGAATCGGAGCGGTAGCGGCGGTATTGGCGGCGGTACCGCCGGTACGTCGCGCGGAGCCCGTGCTCACGCAGCACGCGCTCTATGGTTTCCTCGCGGATGATCCCTTCGGCGTTGTAGCTCATCATGATGTGGCGGCAGCGGGCCGTGGCGACCAGTGCCTCGAACGCGCTTTCACAGCGGCGGCTGCTGCTCCAGTCGCTTCGCCGGTCCCGGTCCTCGATCAACCCCGTCTTGCCGCGCATCTCGATGTCGCCGTCGTACCAGCCGCGTGCGAGCAGTTCCGGGATGTGATAGTAGCCGGCATACTGCCGCGAGTTGTAGGGCGGATCGAGATAGAGCAGGTCGAACTCGCCGGCGTCGCGCACCGCATCGAGCGCGTTCGCCCGCGCCGCCGTGCAGCCGTTGCCGCGAACGATGCGGTCCGTGCGCAGCTCGAGCGCGCGCAGTGCGTTCGGCTGCCATGATTTCACGAATGCCGCGTATACCCCGGTGGTGTTCGCGACCCGGTCTGCGGCCTCGATCAGGGCTGCGAGCAGCGTGTGGTACGCGTCGTCGTCGATCGCGCTGCTGCGATACCAGCCCTCGATCTCATCGCGTACTGCATCGATGCGCGCGGCGTTAGCCGGCGTGAAATACATGCGGCCGTGCACCGCGCCCGCTGTTCCGGCCGGCGAGTAGTGTTCGTGGATGAATCCCGGCCGCCCGGGCAGACGGTTGAGCCACGCGAGGGCGTGACGCCGTTCGCGGCCGCGGATCTGCTGTGCAATGCCCGTGAATGCGGGTGGCGCCGTGACCTCGACGTAGGCGCGGGCGAAGACGTAGCCGTATTCCATGATGTCGGATGCGGCCGTGTGGAACTGCCAGCGCTTCAGTGCTCGCGCAACGCTCGCCGTCCCGCTGAACGGGTCCACGGCGCGGCCCGGCCTGATCCCGCGACTCCGCAGGACGCGCCGTATGAAGTCCAGCAGTCGTGTCTTGTTGCCTATGTAGCGCAAGCTGATCGTGGTAGCGGGGAATCGGGTCGCTGGCACCTTCGAAGTGGCCGGCTACGGTCCTGGCAACGAATGCCGCCGTTCCAATATGTCACTACGCAGGCCCCGGGTCCATCATTCCCGCAGTCGGAGCATGACGGCGCCCGTGGTATCCGGACAACGGGCGGACCTCCGTGAATGAGCCCGGCACGATCCGCTCCACTGCGGGGCGGCCGCAGAAAAACCTCCGACAACCGCGCGCGCGTGTTATATTGTGAAGGTTCGTCTGTCGCAGTATGGTGTCGTGCGGCACGGCGTGGAAATATCAACGGATGCACCGGGAGCAGATGGGACCGATCATCGTGGTCGCCGAGGACAATGAGCCGTTTCGTTCGATGCTCGTGTCGACATTGACGATGAATGGCTACACGCCCATTCCCGCGGCGGACGGGCACGAGGCCTTGCTGCGCGTGAAGGAGTCCATGACCGCGGCGCTGCTCGTGGATGTCAGCCTGCCCGGCATGAGCGGAGTTCGCGTCGTCGAGGTTCTGCGGGCACAGCCGGAATGGGAGAATCTGCCGGTGATCGGGATGAGCGGCTACGACCTGTCCGACGACGAGGCGGAGCTCTTCACACGTTTCCTCCAGAAGCCCCTCGTCCTCGCCGACCTCCTGCAGTACCTCAACGAACTCGTGCCGCTACCCGAGCACGACGACTAACCGCCCCATGACGACAGTCATTCAACGGTGAGGACAGCGTGCCCCAGTACCGCGTGACGATCCGGTTCGGCTCGCCGAGGCAGCAGTATCATGTGATGGACCTTTCGGCCAATTCGCTGCGCGAAGCGATGCGCATGGCGACGGAAGACTTCCCCGAGGCCGCCCTCCAGGACGCCGATCTGATGGAGATCCGCCGTCAGACGGAGCCGGACGAGCGCGAATAGAGGCCGTCCGCCCTCAGTGGATCTGCGCCCCCCGTCCCACAGCCCTGTCCGTCGAGGCGACCTGCATCTCGATCAGCTCATCGATCTCGGCGGCAATGACGGAGCGGTCGCGTGCCAGTCGGTCCTGGTGGTCGCGCCGGCCGAGCACACGCACAAATAGAAGGACGTCCTCGCTGAAGCGGTTCCAGCGGTCGCGCCACGCCAGTGCGGCAAAGCCGCAGGCAGGCACGAGCACCGCGGCGAGCAGTGCGCCGCGCGCGCCATCGATAGCTGCTCCTGCGGTGATGACGACGAGCATGGTGAGCGGCACGGCGATGAACGCGGTGGCGAGCTTGTACGTCGCCACCGCTTCGTACTCGGGCCGGATGATACGCAGAGTGAGTCGCGGGGCGACGTACATCGGATACCAGAAGACAGCTCCGGCCAGCGCAGGCAGCGCCAGCAGCGGCAGGAGGAGTGCGTGCGTGATGAGATAGCGGAGCGTACCTCCGAACGTGTATCGCGGAGGTACGTCGCCGTCGGCGGCACCGAGCAGCTGTGTCCGGCGGCGGTAGCGCGCGACGGAGCGCGCGAGCCGTTCGTAGCGCGGCGCGTCGTGCTCACGAAGCCAGGTCAGGCCGCGTGCGAAGGCGCGCATGCGGGGAAGCCGGTCGGCGAGCGGGTCGCGCTCGCGCCATCCGCTCACACCTTTCTCCCTCGCGTACAACCGCTCGGCGGTGTCGATGAGATCCGCGTCGCGATGCTCGGCCACGTTCAGCGTCAGGTTCGCCAGGCTCCGTGCGATGCGGTCCGTGAGTGCGCGCACCGCCGCGACATCGTCCGTCGCATGCAGCGTGCGCAGGTCTGATATGTCGAACGGCTCGCCGATGACGGCCAGGACCCTGCCGCGGAAACGGTCCTTGTCACGGTACGTGAGGCCGACCGGCACGATCTTCAGGCCGAGCGTCCAGCCGGATTCCGCCTCGGCACCGATCGCGATGCGCGCTGCGCCCGTGCGCATCGGTGCGAGCGACGGATCGGAATGACTCTTACCCTCCGGATAGATCTGCACCGCATCACCGGCCAGCAGTGCGTCGATCGCGCCGCGGAACGTCTCCTCGTTGCGATGCATCAGAGCGGGGTCATCCTGCGCGCGGTAGACAGGCAGGCCGCCGAGACCGCGCAGCATTGGCCCGACCATGCCCTGCTCGAAGAGTGGCGCCTTTGCCAGTGGTCGGGTCGGTCGGCCGGCGACACGGAAGACGACGAGCGGATCGAGCAGGCTGTTCGGATGATTGGCCACTACGAGCACGGGGCCGTCCGGCACGCGGCCACCTGTTCGCTCGACCGTCTGGAACACACCGGCCGCCCAGCCGACGGCGCGCGTTATGAGCGGGCTCGCATCCATGCGCGAAGATGGCGTTCACAGCGTGCCAGCCACAAGAGTCGTCTTCGCCAGGCATCTCGCTGTGCAGCGTCGTCGCATGTACCTTCCAGTGTGCGATCGAATGAATGGATCTATGAGGTGGCCGTTCGCGCGGCGGTCCCCGCGCTGCGGCTCGCCGCACCGCTGAGCGAGCGACTGCGCCGTGGTGTGCGCGGCCGCCGCGCATCGCTCGACTCGCTGCGTCAGTGGGCGCAGGCCGAACGGGATGCCGCGCTGCCACTGCTGTGGCTCCACGCTCCGTCCGTCGGCGAGGCCCTCATGGCGCAGGCCATCCTGGCCGAGGTCCGCGCGAGGGTGCCTGCGTTGCAATCGATCTTCACGTACTTCTCACCATCGGCGGAGCGCATCGCGCCACGCGTCGGTGCGGACTGGCAGGGCTATCTGCCGTGGGACCGCACCACCGATGTCCGCGCTGCGCTCGACGCGGCGCAACCGGCATGCATTGCATTCGTGCGCACGGAGATCTGGCCTGTGCTGGTGCGCGAAGCGGCCGCGCGCAATTGCCAGGTCCTGATGGTCAACGGCGTGCTGGCGCCGGACTCCAGCCGTCTCGGCCGCGGCGCACGCATGCTGCTCGGCGAGGGGTACCGCCGGCTCGACGCAGTGGGGGTCGTGTCCGCAGACGACGCCGCATGCTTCGCTCTGCTCGGCATCGGGCGCTCAAAGCTCCACGTCACGGGTGACGCACGCTTCGATCAGGTGTGGGAGCGCGTTGGACAGATCGATCGCAGTCGTCCGCTGCTGCGGCAGTTTCGTGAGACCGGCCGTGACTGGCTCGTGTGCGGCAGCACGTGGCCGGCCGATGAAGACCTGCTGATCGAGGCGATCGGTGCGCAGCGCAACTGGCAGACGACCATCGCGCCGCACGACCCCACGCCCCACTCCATCGAT
>JAGTUV010000247.1 GCA_018224305.1 Gemmatimonadota bacterium | reverse complement strand
GCGCTGGGTGTGAACTCGTTCATCCAGAAGCCGGTCACGTTCAGTGGGCTGGTCGAGGCCATTCGAGAGCTGGGCCACTACTGGTTCCAGCTGGTCGAACTCCCCCCGCGGGATGGCAGAATCTGATGGAGCGCGTCTACCGGGTGCTTCTGGTCGAAGACGATCCCGAGGATCGCCTGCTGATCGAAGACATTCTCGCCGACATCCAGCAATGGCGTGCCGACGTGGTGTGGGCTCGCAGCTTCGATGAAGGTGTCCGCCTGGCTGCCACCGGGGGCTTCGATATCGCTCTGATCGATTACCGGCTCGGCGTCCACCGCGGTGTCGAGCTGCTTTCCGTTCCCGCCGTGCAATCAACAAACCTGCCGGTGATCATCCTGACCGGTCAGCCGGCCCCCGAGATCGACGACGCGGCGATGGCGGCGGGGGCGGAGGATTTCCTGTCGAAAAGGGAGCTGGACGCCGCTCAGCTCGAACGGGCCATCCGCTATGCCATCGAGACGCGTCGGCGTCACCGCGTCGAGGCCCGCTATCGGGCGCTGATAGAAAACTCGCGCGATCTCATCAGCGTGCTCAATCCGGATGGCACGATCCAGTACGTGAGTCCATCACTGCTTCGCATCCTGGGCTTCGATCCGGCCGACAAGGCGGGTGCCCACGCATTGGGCGAGGTGCATCCTGATGACCGCGAAGCAGTGGAGCGGGCGTTCGGTGATCTGCTGTCGGATCCGGGCGGTGTGCGTGCAATCCGCTATCGCGCGAAGCACAAGGACGGGAGCTGGCGCGTACTCGACACGGTCTCGCAGAACCTGCTGCATGACCCGCTGATTCATGGCGTCATCGTCAACTCGTGGGACATCACCGAGCAGCAGCGCACGCAGAATGCGCTGCGTGATACGGCGAACCTGCTCCAACAGACACTGGGGAGTCTCGAAGAAGCGGTATTCACTGTCGATCTGGGTACTCGCACGATACTGCGAGGCAACGAGAGCACGTTCCGGATGTTTGGTCATCCGCCCGATGTCATGATCGGCGCGTCTACACGCATCTTCCACGTTGATGATGAGACACATGACGCCTTTGGCAGGGCCATCCGTGATGCTCTGGCGACGGGGGACCGGTTCCGTGGCGACATCATGCTTCGTCGCAGCGATGACAGCGTGTTCCCCGCGGAGTTCACGCTCTCCCTGATGCAACCCGGCATGGGTGTCGACGCGGGAGTCGTAGCCGTCGTCCGGGACGTCACGGCGCGTGTGGAGCAGGGACGGCAGCGCCAGTTCCAGGCCGAGTTGCTCGAGCGTGTAGGCCAGCCCGTGATGGCCGTGGATCAGCATGCGAACGTCACGTACTGGAACCAGGCGTGCGAGGATCTGACCGGCTGGAAGCGCGAGGAACTGCTCGGTCGCCAGGTGCTCGACACGATTATTCTGAGCGAGGACCGGGAGGTTGGGCTTCAGGCGCGTCTGGCGGCCCAGGGCGGTAGCCGATGGGACGGTGAGATCACACTGGTCTGCAAGGATGGGGGTACGCGCACCGTACGGGCGAGCGTAACGCCCGCGGTGAACCCGGACGGTTCGCCGGGTGGGCGCATCGCGGCCGGCGTGGATGTGAGTGAGCTCAAGGCTGCGGAGAAGCAGAAGCGCAGGGATTCGGAGCGCGCGCGGTTCCAGGCACGTCTGCTCGACGCGGTCGGGCAGGCCGTCATCGCGACCGACCTCGAGGGCCGCGTGCTCTACTGGAATCAGGCCGCGGTCGACCTGTACGGGTGGACACAGGCAGAGGCGATCGGACGAAACGTAACCGAGGTGACGCCATCCCTGGGGAGCCGGGCGTTCGCCGAGGAGATCATGCTGAGTCTCTCCCGGGGGCAGGCGTGGTCAGGCGAAATCGAGTTATGCGACAGGGATGGCGTCTGTTTCCCTGCGCTCGTGACGAACGCGCCCATGTTCGATGAGGATGGCCGGCTGATCAGCATTGTCGGTTTGTCGTCGGATCTGCGCGGACAGAAGGAACTGGAGAAGCAGCTGCAGCAGGCGCAGAAGATGGAGGCGATCGGACGGCTGGCGGGCGGGATCGCTCACGACTTCAACAACCTGCTGACGGCGATCAACGGCCATGCAGAGATGATACGGGACGAGCTGCCGGCGGACTCACAATCAGCGGAGGACATCCGGCAGGTGCTCAAGGCGAGTGATCGAGCCGCTGCACTGACCCGGCAGCTGCTGGCATTCAGCCGGAAGCAGGTGCTGGAATTACGACCGATCGACCTGCGTACAGTGGTCGGCGACCTGGAGCAGATGCTGAAGCGCCTGATCTCCGAGCGGATCGAATTCCACGTCGATGTTGGCGAAATGCCGGCTGTCGCCAGGGCGGATCCGCATCAGCTCGGTCAGGTACTGATGAATCTCGTGATCAACGCGCGCGACGCTGTCGAGAGCGGTGGGCGGATCACGGTCCGGGTCGATCATGCTGAACTCACGGAAGAGGACACGAGTGTGCTGCCGTGGAGTATCGAACCCGGCCGCTACGCCCGGCTCAGCGTGCAGGACACCGGGCCGGGCATACCACCGGGCATCCTGAGTCACATCTTCGAGCCGTTCTTCACCACGAAGCCGGAGGGCAAGGGCACCGGCCTGGGTCTGTCCACCGTGTATGGGATCGTCAAGCAGAGTGGTGGTCACGTTCTCGTCGACAGCGTTGAGGGCAGCGGCGCCACATTCCGCGTGCTGCTCCCACTGGCGGATGCGCCGGCAGAAGAAACGCCCCGGGCGAAGCAGGAAACGCGGCTGGAACACAAAGGCGGCACCATACTGCTCGTGGAGGATGACTCGGCCGTGCGGCGCCTGGGGCTGCGCGTCCTCGAGCGACTCGGCTACACCGTGCTTCAGGCGGAGAACGGGATGGAGGCGCTGGAGATTGCCATGGAGCGCGGCGCGGAGATCGACCTCGTGGTCAGCGACGTGGTGATGCCGGGGCTGAGCGGCGTCGAACTGGTGGACCGGCTGCGCGAGTACCGCCCGGACATCAGGGTGGTGCTCACATCGGGCTATTCGGAGGCGGAACTGCGCGGCGAAGTGCGCGGCAAGGGCACTGCGTTCCTGGGGAAGCCGTTCACACCCGACGCTCTCATGCGGGTGGTCGCGCAAACACTGGCAGACTGACGGGACCCCGTCCGGCCGCCGGTACCGCGTCGCCGCGCTCGAGCATGCGCGTATACTTCTGCGGCACATGGGCGCAGAATGGCTCCGACTCGAGGTAGTCGCCGGTGATGGCGAACGCACGGGCCCGGCTCCCGCCACAGACCTTCAGGTATTCGCACACAGCGCACTTCCCCTTGAGCAGACTGCGGTCGCGCAGTGTACGGAACAGGTCCGAGTTGCGGTATACATCGACCAGATCATCCGAGCGGACGTTGCCGGCGGACACCGGCAGGAAGCCCGACGGGAAGATCTCGCCCGTATGGCTGACGAACATGAAGCCGTCGCCGTCGTTCACGTTGCGTGCACGGCCGATGCCGTCGGACATCGATATCGCCGCGCCGTCCGTCAGCACATCGCTTGACTCGGTGCGTGCCCCGCTGCGTCGCTCCGCGACCTTCCGCTGGAGCACGACCCGCGAATACTGCGGCGCCGCTGTTGCCTTGATATCGAACGGTGCGGTGGCCGACAGGTCATAGAGGCGATGGAAGACGGTCTCGAATGCATCCGCACTGGCGACGTCCTCCGGCTTCGCGCGGCCCATCGGGATCAGGAAGAAGACCTCCCAGAACACGATGCCGACTTCGGTCATCAGCTGACAGAGGTTCTCGAAGTCGTCGAGATTGTGCCGTGCGACGACGGTGTTCACCTGTGTCGACAGCCCGATCTCCTGCGACGTCTTCAGAATCCGCAGGCCGTGCTCGAACGAGCCGGATACCTGCCGGAACTCGTCGTGAATCCCGGGATGTGAGCCATCGAGACTGATCGCCAGCCGCGCTAGGCCCGCGTCCTTGAGCTGCTGCAGCTTCTCGCGTGTGGCCAGAGGCGTGGTGGCGGGTGTGATCGCCATGCGCAGACCCAGCTCGTGGCCGTAGGCCACCAACTCCACGATGTCCGGCCGCTTGAGCGCGTCGCCGCCGCTGAAGACGAAGATGACAGGTCCGAAGCGGCGCACGTCGCGCAGCATGACGCGCGCTTCCTCCGTCGACAGCTCGCCGGGGTGACGGTCAGGCTGCGCTTCGGCGCGGCAGTGCTTGCATGCCAGGTCGCAGGCCTGCGTGGTCTCCCAGATCACCAGGAACGGTGCCTGATCGAAGTCGCGTTTCCCCATGCCGGGGTGCCCGACTCCGGGGTGTTTTCCGTGATGCTTCATCATGTCGCGCATTATGCACGCAGGAGGATCGGGTGTCTGTCGGAGAATGCCGGATGCGAGAGCCCGTCGCGGCTCCTGCGGTGTAGGGGAAATCCCTACCGCACGGGCTCCGGGTGAGTCTGGAATGGCTACCGCTGTGGCCTTGTCTGGTGGGACTGCCAGGCCTCGGCGGTCATGATGCCGACACCCACGCCAATAATGCACAGCAGCACAGAACCGCCTGTGTAGAATGATGCCGCCATATAGCGGGTCTGGCGCAGGAGCTCCAGAGTCTCCTGGCTGAACGCGCTGAACGTAGTGAAACCTCCGCACATCCCGACGGCGAGAAACGCGCGCGCGTGGGGAAATGAAGGTGGTCGAGGGACATTGGTGCGGGCGCTGAATGCCGGAGTACGACTGTCGCGTGATGGCGCAGTCCCCTCCAGCATGCCATATACAAAGCCCAGGATGACCGACCCGGATGTATTGACCAGCAGGGTGCCCCACGGGAACGTCGCAGGCGCCCACGTCATTGCGCCTCCGCCGAGGATGAAACGTGCTGCTGCGCCGAGCCCTCCACCGAGAGCCACCCAGGCGCCTGGAGTGAGCTTCCGCTGCATGGATTCCGTCCGCGTGGTTGTGAAGCCGTCGGAGGCGGCCGATCTTGCGGCTGGCGGCGGCGGCGGCGGTAGACGCGGAACCTATGGAGTGGGTCGAGGCCTGTGCTAGTGCAGCTACTGATGATATGGGTGGGCGGTATGGCAGGAGCATGGGCCAGGTACCGCCTGTCGCTCTGGATACATGGTCGCGCGGGAGCGGCGTTTCCGTGGGCGACTCTGGTCGTCAATCTCTCAGGGTCATTCCTGCTCGGAATGCTGATGCCCTTTCTCGCGACGGCGCACGTTCCAGCTGCATTGCAGGCATTCATCGCTGTCGGTGTGGTCGGTGCATTCACGACATTCAGCACGTTCGCACTCGACACGGTGCTGCTGCTCCGGGATGGGCGGCGCCTGCGTGCATCGCTGTACGTCGCTGCCAGCCTGGTCCTCGGGCTGCTGAGCCTCGCGGCCGGCTTCGCGGCTGCCAGCGCACTTCAGTAACCAGCTTCACCGTTGCCCGCTCGTTCTCGCGAGGGACACACTCCTGCTGTGGTCCTGCCCTCCGCATCCTGCCGTCCCGCCGGCAACCCGATCCCGCCCCGATCCCGCAATAGCATCCCGCCCCGATCCCGCAGTAGCATCCCGCTGTCCTTGCCCCCGCGCACGCAACCGATTCACTTGCCCGGACCGATTCCAACGCGTCGCACGTACGGGGGGAGACAATGAGCACACCGAACCGCGCACATACCCTTGCACTGGCCCTCCTGATATCGCTGCTATGGTGGGCAGACCTTGCCGCGCAGAATGTCATCACCCCGCAGGATGTCGCCGCACAGCATACTGTCGCATCGACGGACGTACCCATGCTCCAGTCTATTCTCGCGCCCGGTCCCGTCCTCGTGCAGGCGCGCCCGTTCGGCACACTGCGCGAACAGGCCGACGTGCGGCAGGCATGGCTCGCACAGAGGCTGGAGCGTGTGCTGCCGCGACTCATGCGCGAGCACGGCGTCGACATGTGGATCGTGCCCGTGCGCGAGTACAACGAGGATCCGGTATTCCACTCGCTCGTGTCGCCGACCACATTCGCCGCGCGCAGGCGCACGATCTACATCTTCCATGACCGTGGCGTCAGCGACGGCGTGGATCACGGTGTGGAGCGCATCGCTATCGGCGGGACGTCGCAGGGCGGACTCTACACCGTCGTGCGCGATCCAGCGGCCGCGATGGGCACCGCGGGCACCACTCGACGCGCGGCGGAACCGTTTGGACCGGAGCAGTGGCGGCTGCTGACACCGCTCGTCGAGCAGCGCGACCCGCGCGCGATTGCCGTCAACATATCCCATACCCATGCTTTTTCCGACGGTCTGACGGTCGGCGAGTGGGAGCAGTTGAGCGCGGCACTGGGCGACACATATCGCGCGCGCGTCGTTCGGCGTGAGTTGCTGGCATTGCACTATGTCGAGGAGCGGCTGCCGGAGATGCTCCCTGAGTACGTGCGCATGCAGGAAGTGGTGCATGAGATCATCGCCACGGCATTCTCGAACCGGGTCATCGTGCCGGGCGAAACCACGACGCAGGACGTCGTGTGGTGGCTGCGTCAGCATGTGAACGATCTGGGCCTCGGTTCGTGGTTCCAGCCGTCGGT
>JAGTUV010000246.1 GCA_018224305.1 Gemmatimonadota bacterium | reverse complement strand
GCCGCAGGTGCACGGGGCGGCGCGCCAGGCGCTGGCTTACGTCCGTCAGGTGCTCGAGATCGAGGCGAACAGCGCCACGGACAATCCGCTCATCTTCCCTGAGGACGGACGCGTCATCAGCGGCGGCAATTTCCACGGTCAGCCCGCCGCCCAGGCGCTGGACCTGCTGGCGATCGCACTCGCGGACCTCGGATCGATCTGCGAGCGGCGCATTGCACGGCTCGTCGATCCTGCGCTGTCGGGTCTGCCGGCCTTCCTCACGCGCGATCCCGGTGTCAACTCGGGGCTGATGATGGCGCAGATCGTGGCGGCCGCGCTGGTCACCGATCTCCGACTGCGGGCGAATCCCGCGAGTACGGACAGCGTGCCGACGGACGCGAACAAGGAGGATCACGTGTCGATGGGAGTCGCAGCCGCGCTCAAGGCGCGGGAGGCGGTTACGCTGCTGGAAACGCTGGCCGCACTCGAGCTGCTGTGCGCTGCGCAGGCGCTCGAGTTCCTGAAGCCGCTTTCACCGGGACGCGGCGTTGCGGTCGCCCATGGTATCGTTCGCGGTCGAGTGACGCCGCTGGAGCAGGACCGCGTGCTCTACCCGGACATCAGTGCGCTCGAGTCGCTCGTGCGCGACGGCGCGTTTGCGGACATATGGACCCGGTTCGGTGATGCATGACCACACTGCTGTTCAGAGGTGCTCGCGAGATCCTCACATGCACGGCGGACACTGCCGACATCGTCATGCGGGATGCGGCCCTGCTCGTCGTCGACGGCATCGTCCACGGTGTGGATACGTTCGACGCGCTGAGCGCAGAGGCACCGGCCGCGGCAGAGATCGACTGCACGGACTGTGTCATCACGCCTGGGTTCGTGGACTCGCACACGCACGCCGTGTTCGGCGGCTGGCGGGCTGCGGAGTACGCGATGCGCAGCCGCGGCATGCCCTACATGGAGATCGCGCACAGGGGCGGCGGGATCAATGCGTCCGTGCGCGACATCCGCATGCGCTCGGAGGAGGAGCTGGTCGAGCTCGGGCGTACGCGCATCAACGCCATGCTCAGCTGTGGAACGACCACGGCGGAAGTGAAGAGCGGGTATGGTCTGGACACGGAGAACGAACTGAAGCAACTGCGCGCGATTCGCTCGCTTCAGCAGGAGACGCCTGTCGACCTCGTGCCGACGTTCATGGGTGCTCACGAGTTTCCGCAGGAGTACCGCGATCGGCGCGGGGCGTACATCGATCTGATTGTCAACGAGATGATTCCCGCCGTCGCAGGCGAGAAGCTGGCCGTGTTCTGCGATGTGTTCATGGAACCCGGCGTTTTCACGGCCGCGCAGACGCGGCGTGTGCTGGAGGCCGGCGTGCGACATGGTCTGGTACCCAAGCTGCACGCGGATGAGCTGGAGAACTCGGGTGCAGCAGAGCTGGCAGTGGAGCTGGGCGCGGCCTCGGCCGATCATCTCGGCGCCATCAGCGAGGCCGGCATCGCGGCCCTCGCGCAGTCCGCGACGGTCGCCACGCTGCTGCCCGCCACGCTCCTCTTTCTCGGTCGGAACCGCTACGCCCCCGCCCGCCGCCTCATCGATGCCGGCGCGACCATCGCACTCGCAACCGACTTCAATCCCGGGTCATCGCCGACGGCGAGCATGCCGCTCGTGATGACACTCGCGTGCTCGCAGATGGGCATGGATCCGCTCGAGGCGATCGTCGCTGCGACCGTGGGCGGCGCTCGCGCACTGCGCCTGACGGATGGTACGGGCACCCTGGCGCCTGGCGCGCCCGCGGACCTCGCCGTCTGGGACATCCCGGACCACCGTGAGCTGCCCTACCGATTCGGCGCGGCACCTCTGCGCGGTGTCTGGAAGCGCGGCCAGCGCGTGCGGCCAAGCTTGTGACTACGCATCAGGACATTTATCTTCGGTGGCCATGAACGCGGCGCGACTGATCGAAGCCGTGCCGAACTTCAGCGAAGGACGCGATCCCGCGGTCGTGGGTGCGATTGTCCAGGCAATGCGGGCGGAGGGCGCCGATATCCTGGACTGGTCCGCTGATGCAGATCACCATCGCTCCGTCGTGACTCTTGTCGGCTCACCACAGGTCGTGGAGAATGCGGCAGTGGCAGCCGCCCGGGTCGCACTGGAGCGGATCGACCTGAACCGGCACGAGGGTGTGCATCCGCGCGTGGGCGCGCTCGACGTGCTGCCTCTGGTACCCGTCGCCGGCACAACCATGGCGGACGCGCGCGCCAGTGCCCGGCGCGTTGGCCAGCGTCTCTCCCGGGAGCTCGGCATCCCCGTATACTTCTATGGAGCGGCGTCGGAACCGCCCGGCCGCCCGCTGGCGGCCCTGCGGGAAGGAGGGTTCGAGACGCTGCGCGCTGCGTGGCCGACGGACCGGCCGCCGGACCTGGTGCCGCCGGGATGGTCGCACGCTGGTGCGCATCCGACCGCCGGCGTGACATGCGTCGGTGCGCGGGCGGTGCTGCTCGCATGGAACGTCTTCGTTGCCGGTATCGATGACGAGGCGGCCAGGCACATCGCACGTTCGATTCGCGAGACCGCGGGCGGGTTCATTGGTGTACGTGCATTGGCGCTGCGCCTGCCCGCAACGAAACGGCTGCAGATATCGATGAATCTCGAGAATCTCGAGATCACGCCGCCGATGGACGTGTTTCGACGGATCGAGACGCTGCTGCACGAACGGGGTGGATCGGTCGAGGAGACCGAGGTCATCGGCATGCTGCCCGATCAACTGCTGTGGGGCGCTGCGGCTGACCGGTTGAAGCTGGCTCCCGAAACGGCCGCACGACTGCTGTCGCGCGGACTGCTGGATGCACTGACACTGGAAGGACGCACTTCGCAGGGCGCATGAAGTCCATAAGCAAGCTGAAGGATGAAGCCCGCAAGCACGAGCAGCGGGAGGAATGGGAGAAGGCGATCCAGGCCTATCTCCAGGTTCTCCGCATAGCCGACGAGGGCGAGACGGAGGTGGAGCTGCCGCTCTACAACCGTCTGGGTGATCTGTGCGTACGGCTCGGCAAGCACCAGGAGGCTGTGCGGCACTACGAGCAGGCCGCCGATCGCTACTCCGAGGCCGGTCTCTACAACAACGCCATCGCGCTTTGTAACAAGGCGCTCCGCTACAGCCCCGACCGCCTCGAACTGATAAGAAAGCTCGGCCAGTTCAGTGCATCGCAGGGATTCATCACCGATGCCCGCCGCTACTTCCTCGACTACGCCGAGCGGCAGTTCAAGGCGGGCAAGGTGTCCGAGGCGCTGAATGCGCTCGAGGACTTCGCCAATGTCAGCGATGACGCGGACATTCGAGAGATGCTCGGGCGGCAGCTGAAGGCGCACGGCAGAATCAACGACGCCGTCGATGAACTGCGCAGGGCCCACGCGCTGCGCACGCGCGACGGCCAGATGGAAGAGGCGGCCGTCCTGCACAAGGAGATCCTCGAGATCGATCCGACCGCCACCTTCGACGGCACGGCGGCAGCCCCGTCGGGTGCGCGGTCACAGACGGATACCGCACTGCCCGGGCTGGTCGATATCGAGCCTGACAACAAACCGGTGTCCGGTACCGACCCGGCCCCGCCCCGTGTGGAAGGCCTGGAAGCCGGGGCGCTACCGGAAGATGACACCGAAGGCACCGATCCGATTCAACTCGCCGGCTATGAAGCCACCGGGCAGCCCGACCTCGCCGATATCGACATCGGCGGGGCCGGCAGCATCGAGGGGCTGGAAACCACCAGCTTCGATTTCGGCGAGGTCGATCCCAACGCGCCGGCGCTCGAAGATCTCGGGCTCGAGCGGGAGGAATCATCGTTCGATGGAGCCGGCGCTTCCGGTTCGCTCGATCTTCCAACTCTCGATGAGCCTGAGGACAGTTTCGACCTGCCGACGCTGGACGATCCGGAGTCATCGTTCGACCTGCCGACGCTCGACGAGCCCGAGTCATCGTTCGACCTGCCGACGCTTGACGAGCCCGAGTCATCGTTCGATCTGCCGACGCTCGACGAGCCGGATACCACTGCGGATCTGCCGACACTGGATGATCCGAAGTCATCGTTCGATCTGCCGACACTGGACGATCCGAAGTCATCGTTCGATCTGCCGACGCTGGACGAGCCGGAGTCAGCGTTCGACCTGCCGACGCTCGATGAGCCCGATAGCACGGGTGAGCTACCGACGCTCGATGAGCCGGAGCGATCCTTCGACTTGCCGACGCTCGACGATGGCGACGATTCGGGCACAGGCCTGACCGACGATACCGGTTCCATGGATCTCGGCGGCGACCTTCCGTTGGATCTCGATTCCCTCATCGGCGGCGGGGACTCGGTGTTCGACCTGCCGGCTTCGAGCGAGGATGTCGAACGGCAGGATTGGAAATCGGGTGACCCGCCTTTCGAGATACCGGAACTGGACGGCGACACACTCGGATTGCCCACGTGGGAGCCGGAGTCCGGCTCGACATTCGAAGTGCCGTCTCTGGACCCCGATGGCATCGATACGGAGGATGTGAGCGACGCCGGTGACGCGAGCGCCGCCGGGGATGGGGAGGTGGCCGGCATCGGGGACGGCGGAGACGTCGAGGGCGCCCTCGACTCAGGGAAGGAAGCGACGGAGGCAGCGGACGTCGATGACGTGGGCGTCGGCGAGCGGGTGGCCGGAACTGACGAGCCGTCCCATTTGACGTTTCCCGCAGAAGGTGGGGACGTGCAGGAAGCTGTGAACATTCCGGCGATCGAACTCCCTACGTGGGATACCGGGATTCTGGCAGATCTGCCTGACGATGTGGCGGACGGGGCCGACGCCGACACGGACGATGCGGGCGAGGTGGTCGATGATGAGGCGTCGGAGCCGGCCTGGGTGGAATCCATCGCCAGCGATGACGATGACGTGTCTTCCGACCTGCCGACGTTCACGTACGAGGACGACTCCCAGGACGACGAGGAGCCGGCCGGGGACGACAGTGGGGAGGATGCTCCGTCCATCGCCACGTCGCAGCTGGAGAGCGATGCGGGCGGCCCGACGACCGGTGAGGTGGGCGGTGGGCCCGTCGAGGTGAGGGAGGGCGGGGCGGCGAGTGCGCCTGACAAGGAGTTGGCTGACGAGGAGCCGGCCGATGATGATCCGCTCGGCCTGGCTTCCCACCTCGCCGGCATGGGCCCCGGCGCCGGCGCGACGGGACACCCGCCAGTGAACGTACCGGAGGTTGACTGGCTCGACGACATCGCCGAGGACGAGATCGTCGAGGAGGTGCTTCCCGAGTCGGCGGACCTGTCCGCCGGAAGTGACGACGCTGCGGGAGCCGGCGAGGCGGAGCAGGATCCGGCGGTGGCGGAGCCGGTGCGCGAGGCTTCAGCGGATGACCGCGCTGTCATGCCTCAGCCTTCGGAGCTGTCGCCGACGGCACCGACGGAGGACTACATCGATCTCGGTGCACTCGTGACCGCAGATGACGATGAAGAGACGACGCGGTTCCGCGTGCAGGAGACGGCGCCTACGGGCGATGAGGATCGTGACTTCGCGGAGCTGTTGAGCCAGTTCAAGTCTAAAGTACACGAGCACCTGCCGCCGGAGGACGCGGCGGCTCACTACGACCTGGGCCTCGCCTTCAAGGAGATGGGCCTGCTCGATGAAGCGATCGGCGAGTTCCAGGTTGCACTGCGCGCCGGGCACATGCGCCTGAAGGTCTATGAGGAACTGGGCCAGTGCTTCCTGCAAAAGGAGCAGTTCAACATTGCAGAGAAGGTGCTGAACCGGGCTCTTGCACTGCCATTCGACGACGAACTCGAGTTGCTCGGAGTGTATTATCACCTGGGCCGGACATACGAAGCACTCGGGCGCCGTGATCAGGCGCGCGACGCGTACGAGCGGGTGCTCGGCATGGACATCAACTTCGGCGACGTTACGGACCGGCTCGCGCGCCTTTGACAGGCTTGGAAACACGCCGTAGCTTTGCGGCCGTTCGAGAATGTCCTGCGCCCAAGGCTGCCATGCTGCGCACGCGAACGCCGAAACTGTCCGAAATTCAGCGTCCTGTCCGCGACGATGTCGAGCGCGTTGTCGACGAGCTGCGACGCATCGTATTGTCGGATTTCCCCGTGATCGGAGAGGTGAATGATCACCTGCTCTGGGCGCGGGGAAAGTTGTTCCGGCCGACGCTGCTTCTGATCTCGCACCGCGTGAGTGGCGGCACGGATCCGCGCGCCGTTACGCTCGCGGCGATCGTCGAACTCGTGCACCTCGCGACGCTCGTGCACGACGACGCCGTTGACCACTCCGTCCTGCGGCGCGGGATGCCGACGGTGAACGCGCTGTGGAACCACCAGACGGCGGTCATCATGGGCGACTATCTGTACAGCCGCTCGATCAGCGCGCTCGCCGACGTGGGCCGCGTCGACTTCATTTCCGTCCTTGCGCGCGCAGCGAACGAGATGAGCGTCGGCGAACTGCGCCAGCTGTCATCCTGCGATGCGCTGGAATTCACGGAGCAGGACTACGACCGGCTGATCGCCAGCAAGACGGCGTCGCTGATGTCGGCCTCGTGCGAGATCGGCGCAGCGCTGGCCGGCGAGACATACCGCGAAGCACTTGCACGCTTCGGTCATGCGCTCGGCATGGCGTTCCAGATCGTCGATGATCTGCTGGACTACACGGAGTCGGAAGCCATGGTTGGCAAACCGACCGGTCAGGACCTGCGTGAGCACAAGGTCACGCTGCCGCTGATCGCCGCGATGCGGGAAATGCCGGACGGTGCTCGACGGGATGTGGAGCGGTTCTTTGCCGATCCAGTGCCCACCGATGAGGGCATCGAACGGCTTACGCGCCTGGTTCGCGACAACGGTGGCCTGGAGTATGCCCGTACCCGTGCCGACGAATTCGGCCGGCGCGCGGCGGAGGCTTTGCTGGAACTGCCCGACGGGCCCGCGACTGCGGCCCTGCAGGCTGCGGTCGGATATGTGGTGGAGCGCAGGAACTGAGTGGGGGTGCGGGGATGGAACCTGTTAACAGCAGTGTAGTACGATGATGGGTCCGCGACGCGAGGCTATGCCGCGCATGTTCTGGGCGGTGGTCGTGGGGTTGTTCCTGGGCGCGCTGCTCACGAAGATCGCCGTGCTCTTCATGCCGGACAGCCCGGGCCGGGAGTTCCTGACGACGGCGGTGTCCGCTTCGCTGGGGCCTTTGAGTATCGACCTGATTGCGGTAGCTTTGGTAGTCGGGCCACTCACACTGAGCCTGAACGCGCTGAGTCTGGTCGGCGTCCTGCTGGTCGGACTCCTCATGCGCTCCTGGTTCTGAACGCGGAGACGTAACATGCCGATGAATATCGGGCCGGTCGAGATGGTGTTCATTGTTGTCGTTCTGCTCCTCATCTTCGGCGCCAAACGGCTGCCGGAACTGGGAAGCGGCCTCGGCAAGGGCATCCGCGAGTTCAAGAATTCCATGCGGGATATCAACTCCGAGTTCCAGAATACGGACAAGCCGAACAGCATCCACGAGCCGGTGCAGCGACCGCGTGTGGCGTCGCCGGATAAGGAGCCGGCAGCGCGGGAAGACTAGGCGCGAGCTGCTGCGGGATCGGGTGGAGGCCCGGCGGTCAATGGATCGCCGGGCCTTTTTTGTGCTGGCGGGACGCCGGGTCGGACTGCGGGATGGGGCCCGGGGGACCGTGGGGCGGCGTGCGCCGCCCCACGACGCCGGTCAGAACGTCTGCGTAGGCTGGGGTCCGCGGAGTACGGCGGCCCGGTTGTCGATGATGTTGGCCTCCTGGCGCAGGGCCAGCAGGTACTGATTCCAGCGCGTGTCGGAGAGGGCCTGCGACACGCGGGCGTGCTGGGCGGCGCGCTGGGCCAGCCAGGTTGAGCGGCTGGCCTCCTGGCGCGACACGGCGCGGATCAGGAACAGCTGTCCGTCGGCCTCGATCAGGGGACTGGTCTGGCCTGGCTGGAGTGCGAAGGCGGCGCCGATCGCCGGGTTGAGCCGGCCGAGGCCGGGGGCGCCGTCACCACGGGTGAAGGGGCCGGCCTGGGCGACCCGGACATTTCGCTCGCTGGCGATGCGGGCGAGTGGCTCGCCGGCGCGGGCGCGACGTTCGGCGTCGCTCAGGACTTCGGCGGCTCGCTCGATGCGGGCGTTGCGCATGAGCAGAGCGCGAATAGTCGGCGTCGCCTCCTCGAGCGAAAGCGGCCCTTCGTCCCGGCGATTGACCAGTTCCAGCATGTAGAATGCCTCCGGGCCCTCGAATACCTCGCTCACGGAACCCGTCTCGGCCTCGAGCGCCCAGTCGAGGCCTTCATCGATCGCACCGACCCGGGGCAGGATGGGGAGTGCGGGCGTCACTTCCGCAGTGTTCAACGGAATCTCCAGCCGCTGCGCGGCCTGCTGGAGACCTGCCGTCTCGGCGGCGTCTTCCAGGTCATCGGCGAGATCGAGGAGCCGGTCCTCGGCCGCGCGGGAAAGCGTTACGGGTACGACGAACTGGCGCACCTGAGCGGAGTCGCCACTGACGCTTTCGACCTTCACGACATGGTAGCCGGCCTGGGTAAGGATCGGCTCCGTTATCTGTCCGGCCGATGTGCCGAATACTGCCCGGTCGAGCGCAGGTGTCGACTGCCCGCGAATGGCGGTGAACATCTCGCCGTACATCCGCTGGTTGGGCTCTCCCTCGGCGGCGCGCTGCGCCACATCCTGGAAGGGCTCACCGCCGACGGCAGCGTTGCGCAGCTCCGCGACCCGCGCGCGGGCCGCGGTGGAGTCTTCCGGCGGCGGGGCGCGATTCAGGGATACGTACCGCACCGTCACCTGCGCCGGCCGGATGAAATCATCGCGGTTCGCGGTGTGGTACTCGCGGATCTGCTGGTCCGTGACGCTCACCTGGTTCACAGGAATCAGCGTGGTGGGATCATATGCGATGTATTCGACCGTCACGGTCTCGTTGGCATCACGGTACATGCGCCAGAGCTGGCCGTCGCTCACGCTGAGACCGGCCGTCGTCTGGAAAAACAGCTTGCTGCGGGGAATGACGTCGCGGTAATAGGCCTCGAGCTGCATCAGGAACGCGGGATCCTGCGGCTGCGCCAGGAACTGATGGTACTTGTTGATATCGAACTGGCCGTCCGTCTGGAATATGGGAGCGGTCTGCAGCTCCGGAGGCGGCGCGATGCGGGCTGCATCCCGGATCTCGTCATCCGATACGCGGATCCCGCGCCTGTTCAGTTCCTGCTGCAGGAGCCGGCCGGTCACGATCTGGTCCCAGGCCGCATTCTCGATCTGCCGCGTCATCGAAGCCGTGACCGGCCCGTCGATCGCCGCCTGCTGCTGCTGATAGACGTTGCGATAGACAGCCTGCCACTCCTCGTAGCTGACAGCCTCGCCATTGACCCGGCCGATGTCGCCCGCCGCTACCGAGGTGCTGCGGCCGGTCATGTCCATGCCCCACTCGAACACCATGAGAGCCACGAAGGCCAGCGCAGTGATCAGCATGATCCACTTCGTATTCTCTCTCATCTGACGCATCATAACGCGAGACTCCCACCAACGGTCCGGGGATGAACGCAAAGAGCATAAACGCCGAAAAGTAACGTGCGGAGCCGGACCGTTCAACTCGGGGTCCCGTATTCCTCTGCGAGCCGCGGCCTGAGCGCGTTGACACAGTGGCGCGGCAGTTCCTATCTTGGTCCGCTCGCCCGGTAGCCTTCCGTGATTCCCTGGAGCTGGTTGATGGCCGAGTCCCACCGGGAAGAAATAGCGAAGCTGGAAGCCCTGTACGCCGGCAACCCCGGTGGCAGGGTATTCGTGCATCTCGCCGAGGCGTACCGGAAGGCAGGCGAGCACGAGCGGGCGCGCCGGATTCTGGATGAAGGGCTCGCGCGGCATACTGATTCTGCGAGCGGCTACGTGGTGCTGGGTCGCGTACTGGCGGACATGCAGGTCACGGCCGAGGCCGAGGTCGCGTTCCGCCGGGTTCTCGAGCTCGATGGCGGCAACCTCGTCGCCCTGCGCTGGCTGGGTGACATCGCGCGCCAGTCAGGGCGCAGCACGGACGCTGTCATGCACTACCGCGAACTCCTGATCCGCAATCCGTCCAACGAGGAGGTGCGCGACCTCGTCGAGATCATCGAGCGCGAAACCGACGCAAAGCCGGCCGCGCACTTCGCTCTGGATACCATCGGCGCATCGGACGATGCAGAAGCGGACGAGGAAGGCGAATCCACCGATGCCTTCGGGTCGCTGGATGCCAGCGAAGCGCCTGCCGACGCCTTCGGGCCGCTGGATCGTGACGAAACGCCGGCCGATGCCTTGGTGCCACCGAATATCGACGACGCCCCCTTCGCAGGACGGGATGCCGGGCAGGCTCATTCCACCGCCTTCCGCCCCCGCGACATGGACGGTTCGAGCGAGGAGGCTCTCGCGGGCGCTGTCAGCGACGACGAGGAAGCCGCGCTCACCCCACCCGCCGGGATGCCGGACAGGCCCGGGCCCGATGTTTCGCCGTGGTCGGCGGCGCCGGGTCAGACCGGTGACGCTGAAGAAGCGGGCATCGAGTACGACCTGGTGGAGACCGGCGGCGCCGGTGCCGGGGACGCCGCGGCCCTGGCCGGCGCCGGGTCCGACACCGCGGATGACGAATCGGACGTCATCGCGGATGTGGACGACGACGATGCCGGCCTGGAACTGGACGAACTCCGGCGCGACGATGAGGCGGAGCCCCTCGCCATCCACCTGCTCGGTCCTTCGTATGATGGGGAGGCAGAGGGGGACGAGGAATACATCGGGGAACTGGATCTGTCGGACCTGGCCAATGCCGGATCGCTACCCGACGCGGATGACTACGCCGACGAGACATTCGTCGCCGACCTGTCGGCCGCAGGCACGGAAGAACCTGCGCCCGACGAGCTGCCTGGCGGTGTCGACGTGCTGGATGCCGGTGAAGCGCTCACCCTGCTGCCGGACGAGGGTGAGAGCGCGACCACCGGGGCGCCGGCGACGGACGAGGAGGAACCACTCCACGCAACGGCCATGGCAGAGGTGGAGTCGCCGCACGCGGAAGCATCGGACCGGTTCGATGGGGTCGAAGGCGACTCCGGGGATGGGTTGAGTGAGCTCGGCCGCACGGAACTCGCAGGGGCGGCGGAACCGGCAGGCGAGGCGCAGATTGCGGAGGTCCGGCGTGGTTCGGAGACGGGCCTCGTGACGGAAACGATGGCAGTGCTCTACCGGAGCCAGGGGTTCCACGATCGGGCTGCCGACGTCTATCGCGCCCTGCTGCGCTCGCGCCCGGATGACGAGCGACTGATGGCGAAACTGCGCGAAGCGGAGGAGGCCGCTACGGGCGCGCGCAGCCGGCCGGAACAGCCTGCGGAGGACGAGACGGGCGAGGTGTGGCTGCGCGGCGTGGGGGCGGCCTGGACGGCGCCGGATGAGGACGCTTCGGATGCCACGCCTTACGCCTGGACGGGCGAGGCGGATGATCCGGACGGCGGCGACCCGATCGGCTCCTACCTGCAGGGCCTCGTCTCGTGGAAGGCCGGCTCCGGCGCGTGGCGCCCCGCGGACACGCCGCACGAGGAGTCGCATCAGGCCGAAGACCTGGCGATGCCGGACTGGCTCAACGGGCCGGGTGAAACAGAACAATGGACGCCCGACTCCGAGCCGGTGGGAACGCCCGCCTCTCCACCCGCGGAAGCGGACTGGACGCCGGACAGCGCAACCGGCACCGACCCGTGGCAGGCGGCGATGCCCGATGAAGCGCAGCAACCACCAGCGACCGACGCGACTGCCTCCGATGCCTGGCAGATGCCTGCCGATCCGGGCGTCGCGGAGCCGGGTGAGGTGGATGGTGACGATACGGGTGGGGGCTGGACACCGATGGACCTCGACAGCGACCTTCCTGCGGCCGACATGGCGACCGGAGCCGAAGAAAGCCCGGCGGCGGAGACGACTCCCAACGGTGATTCGTCCGAGGACGACGATCTCGACATGTTCCGGTCCTGGCTGCAGAGTCTGAAGAAGTGAGGATCGCGGTAATCAGTGGCCCGAATCTGAATCTTCTCGGTCTGCGCGAACCCGACATCTATGGGTCGGACACACTGGACCAGATCGAGAAGCGGCTTCAGGGAGTCGCCGCGGAACTCGGTGTGCATCTGGACACGTTCCAGTCGAACGGCGAAGGAGGCTTGATCGACTATATTCAGGAGTCCGCGCAGCGGATCGACGGGTTCCTGATCAATGCGGGCGGTCTGACACATACGAGTGTGTCGCTGCGCGACGCGCTCGTTGCCGTCGGCCGGCCGTTCGTGGAAGTGCATTTGTCGAATCCGGCGGCTCGCGAGCCGTTCCGGCATGTCTCGCTCCTGACCGATCGCGCGCTTGGCGTCGTGACCGGCTTCGGGGCGGAAAGCTACGTACTTGGATTGCGTGGGCTGGTCGCGCGGTTGAACGCGTCCGATCTGCCCCGGGGGAGTTGAAGATGGCCCAGAGTCCTGGGAAACGCGCCGGCAGGAGTGGCAGCGCAGCACCAGCCGCCACGGCGGAGAAGAACGGTCGCGGCGATGTCGCGGAGAACATGACGGATCTCGACTTCCTGCGCGGCCTGATAGACGCCGTGGATCATAGCGGCATCGACTCGCTGGAGATCAACCGCTCCGGCACGCGGATCCGTATTGCGAAGACCCCGGCCGCAGCGGCCGCTTCGCCGTTCCCGACCTATCCGCAGATACCGGTGGCTGCGCCGCAGCAGGCAGCCG
>JAGTUV010000245.1 GCA_018224305.1 Gemmatimonadota bacterium | reverse complement strand
CCCTGGCGGCGCTGCTCTTCGACGACGAGGAGCGCATGGTGCGGATCGACATGTCGGAGTACATGGAGAAGCACGCGGTCGCGCGGCTCATCGGCGCGCCCCCTGGTTACGTCGGCTTCGAGGAGGGCGGCCAGCTGACCGAGACCGTGCGCCGCCAGCCGTACGCCGTGCTGCTGTTCGACGAGATCGAGAAGGCCCATCCGGAAGTCTTCAACCTGTTCCTGCAGATCCTGGATGATGGGCGGCTGACCGACTCGCAGGGACGCATCGTCGATTTTCGCAACTGCGTCATCATCATGACGTCGAACGTCGGCAGCCATTTCATCCTGGAGCGGGCCGGCGTCGGCGACTGGCAGGAAGTGGAGACGCATGTGCTGGCGGAACTGCGTCGCTCGTTCCGCCCTGAATTCCTCAATCGCATCGATGACACCGTGGTGTTCCGGCCGCTCACCCGGGATCAGCTCCAGCGTATCGTCGAACTGCAACTCGACCGCGTCCGTGCCATGCTGGCCGACCGCGACATCACGCTGCAGCTCACGCCCGAGGCCGAGCTGGTGATCGCCGAGGACGGCTATGACCCCGCGTTCGGTGCGCGGCCGCTCAAGCGTTCGATCCAGCGCATGGTTCAGAACCCGCTCGCCATGATGCTGCTCGAGGGCCTCTTCGACGACGGCGACACCGTGCTCATAACCGTGGACGGCGATTCCCGCGAGTTGCGCTTCGAGAAGGGGACGGCGGATACGGCGCTGGCGGACGCTGCCGCATCGGCTTGACACCGGGCGTCGCTCTGCGCCACCTTTCGAGGTCTCCCTGCACACTCGAACGGAATGGCTAACATGCGGTTACGTGTTGCACGCAATGCCGGTCTCGCGCTCGGGCTGGCCATGATGGCCGCCTGCGCGAGCTCAACCCCGCAGGCGGGTGTGGACAGCTCGATGGGCCCGGCCATGACGGTCGAACGGTTCCTTCGCGCGACGAACCAGAACGACCTCGACACGATGGCGTCCCTCTTCGGCAACCGCGATGGCTCCGTCACGCGCGTCTGGTCGAGGAAGGAAGTCGACGAGAGGATGCTCCTCTTCTCTTCGGTGCTGCGGCACACAGACTACGCGATAGTGGGCGAGGAACTCGTCGCAGGGCGCCGCGAAGAGGCGACACAGCTCAACGTGCGGATGGTGATCCAGGGCGACACGCTGCAGGTGCCGTTCACGATGGTCCGCACGACCGGACAGGCCTGGCTGATCGAAAATATCGGCATCGAGCGAGTCACCCGCGGCCGGACGTCCGGCAACGGGTCGTGACCGGACTCAATCCGATACGAGCTCGATCAGCACACCGCCCGTGCTCCGCGGATTCAGGAATGCGACACGGTGTCCGTGCGCGCCGGGGCGAGGTGTCGGGTCGATCGGCTCGAAGCCGTCCGCCGCGAACCGGGCGAGCGCTGCTTCGATGTCAGGCACCCGGTAGGCCACGTGGTGCAGGCCCGCGCCGCGCCGTGACAGGAACCGCCCCACGGCGGTGTCAGGGCCGGTCGGCTCGATCAGTTCGAGGCGGCCGGGACCGGTCCCGATGAAGGTGACCGCTACGCCCTGCGATTCGACGCGCTCGACCGGGGAACCGGCAGCGCCCAGCAGGGATTCATAAATCGGCAGCGATGTGGCGATCGATTCGACCGCGATCGCCACATGATCCAGGGGAAAGTGCACGGGTCCGCTCCGGCGGGGTTCTTGCATTTCAATAGACTTCCCCAAGTTAACACTTCGCGCCGCCGCAGGAGCGGGGGCGTAAATTCACAAGGAGATGGTGATGGCCGAGAACGGCGGACCGATTCAGGTCACCGACGGGAACTTCGCCGAGGAGATCGAAAAGGGGCAGGGCCTCTCGATCGTCGATTTCTGGGCTGCGTGGTGCGGACCGTGCCGCATGGTCGCTCCGATCATCGAGCAGCTCTCGAATGAATATTCGGGCCGGATGAAGGTTGCGAAGCTCGATGTGGACGCGAATCAGCAGGTTGCGACGAAGTACAACATCCGATCGATCCCGAGCATTCTGTTCTTCAAGGACGGGAAGCACGTGGACACGGTCGTGGGCGCCGTCGCGAAGGGTATGCTGGACCGCAAGATCCAGGAACACCTGAGCTAGCGACTCGTCATCGCGGGCGCGCCTGCTGTGCGTTCGACGGCGGGATCAGGGCCGGGATGGGAAGATGCGGGGCGGCGGGGTCGAGAGGTCCCGCCGCTCCCACATCCCGCCCCGCAGTCCCGCAGGCAACCCGACCCCGGACTGATCCCGCAGTCCCGTCGGCAATCCCGACCCGGACCCGATCCCGCAGTCCCTCCGTACACCCGGGACGCGACCCCGCCGTATGCACAAGCGCCTTGAACAAGAGGTCCATGGCAACGCTGTACGTCACGAGCACTCCGATAGGCAACCTCGAGGACATCACGGTACGTGCTCTGGCCGTACTCAAGGCTGTGAGCCGCATCATGGCCGAAGACACCCGCCGTACCGCGATCCTGCTGCGCCGCTACGAGATCGCGACGCCACTGATCTCGGCACACGAGCACAATGAGGCCGCCCGGGCCGTGCAGCTCGTCGGCTGGCTGGACGGCGGAGAGGACGTGGCGCTCGTTTCCGACGCCGGCACGCCGCTGCTGTCGGATCCGGGCGCGCGTCTGGTGCGCGCGGTCATCGACGCCGGGCACGACGTGGTTCCGGTGCCCGGGGCGTCCGCGCTGCTCGCAGCCCTGGTCGCGGCGGGCCTGCCCGCGGAGCCATTCACGTTCTACGGGTTCGCGCCGCGCTCGGGGCGCGCGCGTCGCGAGTTGCTGGAGACGCTCTCCACACTGGATCATACGGCCGTGCTCTACGAGTCGCCCGGACGTCTCACGGCGCTCCTGGCGGATCTGGTCACGGCGTGCGGGGGTGACCGCCCCGTGGCGGTGGCGCGCGAGCTGACCAAGCTGCATGAATCCATGGTACGGGGAACGCTCGACGACGTATTGCGTTATTATCAGGAAGGTGCTGTGCGCGGGGAGGTCGTTGTGGTGCTCGGCGGCGCGGCGCCTCTGGCGCCCGCGAGTGAGGCCGACGCAGCGAGCCTCGCGCTCGCCCTGCTCGACGCCGGGGCCACGCCCCGCAGTGCGGCAAAGGAGCTCGCACAGCGCCTGCACATCTCCCGCAACGAGGCCTATTCGCTCGTGCTGTCCCTCGGCAGCCGTGGGCGTGAGGAGGAATGAGCGTGCGTTACCTGCAGGTCCTGGCTCTCGCTGTCGTGGTCGCCGTTGCATCGGCGTACACGACACGCCCGACGGGCGCCGCACCGCTGACCATCGCTCAACTCCAGTATGACGGCGGCGGCGACTGGTACGCGAATCCGTCCGGGCTGCCGAACCTGTTGCGCGCGATCGGTGAACGCACCGGCCTGCCGGTCTCGACCACGCCCGGGCGCACCCGCCTCACGGATCCATCGCTGTGGTCCTATCCATACCTGTACCTCACCGGGCACGGCAACATTCGCTTCTCCGATGAAGAAGTGAGGGTGCTGCGACGCTATCTGCTGGACGGCGGATTCCTCCACGTCGATGACAACTACGGCCTCGACGCGAGCTTCCGCCGCGAGATCCGCCGCGTATTCCCGGATCGCGAGCTGCAGGAGGTTCCGCCGTCGCACCCCGTGTTCAGCGTTCTCTACGAGTTTCCCGAGGGTCTGCCGAAGATCCACCGTCATGATGGTGCCGCACCGCAGGCGTTCGGCATCTTCGACCGGGGCCGGCTGGTGCTGTTCTACAGCTACGAGTCGGACCTGGGCAACGGCTGGGAGGACCCTGCCGTGCACGACGACCCGCCGGCGACACGCGAGGCCGCCCTTCGCATGGGCGTGAATCTCTTCCTCTATGCACTGGCACAGGTGGCACCATGACGCCGCTGCCGACGTCGCTCACGACACTGCTCGACGGTGTGCGACACACACTGCGGCGCGACACTGTGATCGCCGTGGCGTTCAGTGCGCTGTGCGCACTGCCGGCCGCTCTGCTGTTCGCATGGCTGCTCGGTCTGGTTTACCCCTGGTCTCGACCGGGGTATGGTCCGCTGCTGCTCGACGGGCTCGTGT
>JAGTUV010000244.1 GCA_018224305.1 Gemmatimonadota bacterium | reverse complement strand
ACTCTGGCACCTCCTCGCATGACCTCTCGACTGCTTTTTCTCCTGCTCTTCCTTGCACCCGCGCTCGCGGCGGGCCAGGTCCCCGCGGGTACGGCGACGCAGGTCCGCGAACATGTCGCGGGCGTGAGCGATACACTGCAACTGCACGCGATCGAGCAGCAGTTCGTCCGCTCGGCCGCGGCGTCGGCAGGACTCGAGAGGAGAGTGGCGGCTGCGAACGCCGGCGTTGCGGCGGGCCTTTCGGCGTTCCGCCTGTGGGAGATAACCGGAGAGCGGGCCCATGCGCGCCGCGCGCGCGGCCACTTCGACCGCGCCGCGGGCAACGACGCGGCGAACGCGTGGGCGCACTACGGCCACGCGCTCAGTCTGGAGCCGGAAATGGATCGGGATCCAGGCCTGATCGTGACGCACATCAATGCATCGCGCGCGCTCGGCCTCGACCCCGTCTCGCGGGCACGACGAGCGCTGGAGCGGGCCG
The DNA here is from genome assembly GCA_018224305.1 of Gemmatimonadota bacterium. GTDB lineage: Bacteria > Gemmatimonadota > Gemmatimonadetes > Longimicrobiales > RSA9 > SH-MAG3. Next base: position 4,048 of record JAGTUV010000244.1, on the reverse strand, counting down.
TGGCGCTCGATCCTTCACTGCCCGGCGCTCCCGAGCTGCTCGCCCGGTACGCGATCGCGACCCGCGACGATGATGGGCTGATCCAGGCGCGGACCTCGTTCCAGATGTCGGTCGCGGGATCGCATTCCGCCTCCGGTCTCGTCGGCCTTGCGATGACGTCCCGCGAGCTCGGCGACTACGTCGCCGCGGCCGACGCCGCACGCCGGGCCGTGGCTTCCGACAGCTCATCCGCCCGCGCCCACGTGGAGCTCGCCATGGCCCTCGCAATGATCGACGACAGCCTGCCCGCGGCCGGCCGTGCGTGGGAGACTGCCGTCGGTCTGGCCGACGGAGCGATGCTCGGGCGAATGTGGGACGACGCCGCCGTGCTCCACACTGAACGCGACTCCGCGCAATGGCGCGCTGCCGACACGCCGCGCCGGCGGACCCTGCTGCGCGCGTTCTGGGGTGTGCGCGCCGCACTCTCCGGCGTCGATGCCGGCGAGCGCGCTGCCGAACATTACCGCCGCCTCGGCGTGGCATTCCGCGATTTTCCCCGCAGGGGCATGTTCGGCGCCGCGCCCGTGAACGCACTGAGGCTGCGCAAGACCAGCACCGAGTACGACGACCGCGGCGTCATCTACATCCGCCATGGCGAGCCCGACCGCACCCACGGCGAGCCGCCGCTCCAGAATTACATTGCCTGGTTTTACACGGATGCCGCGGGCGACCCGCTCTCGTACCACTTCGAGAAGAGCGATCAGGCCGGAGCCTCGAGGGACTACCTGCTGATGCACAACCTGCCGTGTGCGATGGATCCCATGATCGCCGCGTTCGACAGCCGGCTCACAGCGCTGACGAAGCAGTCCTGCGACCCGCTCCTCGTTCGCAGTGTCAGCGCCGTCATCAACCGCGACGCCGAGCGCGCGCTGCGCACCGACACGCACGCGCCCGCGTTCGTCCATGCGCTCCCGTTCCATTTCGACTGGTACACGTTCCGTGCGGCCGGGGGCACGGAGATCCTGATGGGAATCGGCGTCCCGTTCGCTGAGCTGCCTCGCGATCTGAGGTCACTCCGCATGCGCCTGTCCGTCATCGACACCACGGACATATCGATCGCGCAGACGAGCCTGGTCACCCGTCCGTTCACGCGCGATGACGCCGCGGGCGATTCCGGGCGCGGACGCGTCCTGCGCACGCACCTGGCGATGACCCTGGCCCCGGGTTCGGCAGTGTACCGGATCGACGTGCGCGATGCCGCCGACGCGCGCTCCGGCACCATCTACGGCGGCGACATCGAGCTTCCCGACTATAGCAGCGATACACTGATGGTCAGTGACGTGATGCTCGCTGAACAGGCTGACGACGGCAGCGTCACGCGTGGGGATGCGCGACTCGCGCTCGCACCGACTCAGGTGTTCCGCGCCGGCGAATTCCGTGTGTACTACGAGATCTACAACATCGCCGAAGATGCGCCGTTCAGCACGGAGATGACCATCGAGCCGCTTCGACGCGGCGGTTTGCGCGAAGGCATCCGCGGTCTGTTCCGCGGCAATGAATCCGTGCAGCTGCGCTTCGAGGGCACCGCAGCGCCCGATGCGTCCGGGTCGTTCCCCCAGCTCCACGACATTACTGCGCCGTTCCGCGACGGCGCATGGCTGTTACGCGTGACGATCACGACCGGTGCAGGCGTCATCACACGCGAACGCCGGTTCATGATCGACGCACGATGACCCGACCCGCCTGACCCCCGGCGCGGGTCGTTGCCATAGAGCAATGCGTCAGAACTCGGCCATCAGCTCCAGCGAGTAGAACCGTTCAGGCGTGAGGAAGAACTCGCCCATGGTCGACGGACCGTCGTAGAAGCGCAGCATGAGCCGCAGCGAACGTCTCTGCTGCACGCCGATGCCGAGCGCGGCGGAGATCCCGGTATCCCAGTCCGTGCGTTCCGCCGTCTGCACGTCCGCCCCCGCATAGACAGCGACGGGACTTCCCGACCACGGGTTCCACACCCGGTCCGCACCCAGTTGCAGCAGGGCGCGATCGCGCACCCCGAGCGACACCAGCCGCGGCTCCCAACCAAGATACGATCGGAAGATCCAGCTGCCGCCGCCGTAGACACGCGCAATGCCCGCAACATCGTATGCCGCCAGCAGGTCGAGTTGCTCACTGCCGAACTCGATGCGCTCCGCACCCGTCATCTCGACGAATTCATCGCCCAGGTGCGAGCTGCGGTGGATGATCGCCGCGCGACCGGACCAGGCGCCGCTGCGCATCTCGGCGCCACCGCCCACGAACCAGTCCTGACCCATGTCATCGCGACTCTCCAGCTCGATGCGGAACCGCGAGAACACCCGGCCGTCCGCGTATATCGTCACGCCGCCGCGCGGAGAGCGGGAGACCTCGAGCAACGGGAAGATCCCGCCGATCCCTACGGCCGCGACGATCTCGCTCGCTGCATCGTCGGCGCCGGGCAGAATGTACGGTGGGCGCTCAGGACCCTGCGTCGCGAGCAGATTCGTCCGCTGCAGACCGACCGCCATGCGAGCGGCATGGGGATCGGCGACGGGCGTGCGGAAGTGGCGAACTTCCGGCAGCAGCCGTTGGCCCGACACCGGCGCTGCACATGCGGCCAGTGCGACGAATGCGATGGGCAGCACGTGGAGCGCCTTCATGAACACATCCCCGGGGTCTGTTGCGCAGCACTTCAGGTCGCGTCATTCTCCCGCTCCACCGCATCAGCGTCAAGGCGGCATTGTGCACGATCGACTGACCATCATCCGTCCCGTTGCGCTCGGCGAAGACTTCGCGCGTGCCGTACGTCGCACATGCGACCGCCACCTGGCCCTCGCCGTCGATCACCTGACGCTCCTGGACGCGAGACTCGCCTGCGGCGACTTCGAGGCCGTGCTCGCGGTCATCCGCGCGGCGGCGCCCGATCCCGCTCTGCCTCTGTTCCTCGCCCGCTACGTGCGCTGGGCCGGCGACCTGCAATCGGCTGCCTCAGCGTGGGACAGCGTCGTCGGCTCACTGGAACTGTTGCAGGAGAACGCGGTCGAACCTGAATTGCGCCGAGCGTCGTTTCTCCAGCTGGCACCGGTTGCGACCGACCTGGGCGATGCCCCGCTGGCGGCACGACTGCTCGGAAGCGCGCGTCTGATTGGCGGCGCCGCGCATCCGGAGGTGCCCACCGGTGGGGCTCCGGACGGGCCCGTCGCCGTTTCTGCGCCGGCGCATGCGGCAATCACATCCGCGGACGCCGATGCGACGCTCATCCTCGATGTGGTATCCGGCACGCTGGGCATCGAGCCCGATGCCGCACGCGGCCGGCTTCGGCTCCGGCCGCGTCTCGACCGTCTCGATGAGCTCGATGTGCGTCAGATCCGCTTCGGCGACGGCAGTGTGAGCCTGAGCGCAGTGTTCACTGCGGGCCCGACCAGCGGGGGGCCCGATACCGTCGATCGCGGAGGAGACCGCCTCGTCATTCGTGTCGAGCAGGAGGCCGGCAGCATGCCCATGACCGTGCTGCTCGAGCCGTTCGTGAGACGCGTGGGCACGGCCACCGTGGATGGGCGGCCGGCCGACCTCGCGCCGCAGAGCGTGGCGGGCGCCGTCACCGTGCCCGTCCAGCTGGTCCTCGACGAGGCACGCACGCTCGTCCTGTCGGTGCCGCGGACAACGAAAACGGGCCGGTCACGTGAGTGACCGGCCCGTTCATATGCGTTCGGTGCTCCCCGGCTAGCGCGCGGTCATCCTGCCATCTTCCGACAGCAGTGCGCGAAGCTGGGCGGGCCGCTCCGGAACGGCTGTGCGAATGATCGACCGTGCGTAGGTGATCCGCTCGTCATCGGACAGGTGTTCGACGACCGATATCGGCGCGCCATACCGCAGAAGCAGCCGCTTGGCATCATTGGCCACACTATCGTCCATCAAGTCCTCCACGGATGGGTGGGAGTGGAGGTTGAATTTAGATGTTCCACCCCGAACCGGCAACCGGGCCGCGATTCCAGCCCCCTGTCCGGCCGTTTTCAGCTCGGGGACCGTCTGCCCGGCCCGCGGGTTGCAACGT
>JAGTUV010000243.1 GCA_018224305.1 Gemmatimonadota bacterium | reverse complement strand
TTCCGGGATCGGCGGTGGACGAACCGCAGACCGGTGCTGCGCGGGACGAACCTGGCGCTGGAGGAGAGGCTGCGTGGCTGAGGCACGGGGCGGCATGAGGCAGACACTCGAGCGCATGACGCGCGGGCTTTACCGCGGACTCAGCGGCCCCGGGCCGGGAATCCGCCCAGCAACGGGACGGGATCTTCGGCCCGGCCCCAGCGCCAGACCTCGAAGTGCAGGTGCGGACCCGTCGCACTGCCGGTCTGGCCAACGGCGCCGATCTGCTGACCGCCGCTGACGCGATCTCCCGCGCGCACATCGATCCGTGACAGGTGTGCGTAGAGCGTGCGGACGTTCGAGCCGTGGGAGATCGTCACACTGAGGCCATAGCCGCCCCATGCGCCGGCGTGCTCGACGCGGCCCGACTTCATGGCATGCACCGGCGTTCCGGTCGGCGCTGCGACGTCCACGCCCTCGTGCATGTCAGGGTTCCAGCCGCGCATCCGCAGGCCGTACGGCGATGTCACCACTCCATCGACCGGCCACCGCGGAATCGAGCACCCGCCGCAGACGATGAGTACGATGATCCCGGTCGCTATCCGCTTCAGCCGCACCTTCGCCGCTCCACGTTCATTCAATACTGTTGTCTGCGCGTGCTAGGGCTGCGGCCAGACATTGTTGCTGCGCCGCACATCCGGAAGATAACGCTCCGGATCGATCTCTACACGGGTGACCGCGGCGGCAACATCGAGCATGATCGTCTGCGTCACCGCGCCCTCCAGCCATGGCTCCACCGGCAGGCGCTCGTCCATCACCGTCCCGTCCGCGAGCGTCAGCCGCAGCAGCACCGGCATGGGCGCGTCTCCGAGATCCTCCACGGTGATCGTCGCGCGCGCGCCAGCCGCCGTGGTATCCATGCGCACATGCGCGATCGACTGATCGAGCACAGCCGTGTCGTAAAACCACGGTGACCAGAACCAGTCGAGGCTGGCGCCATGCACGTCCTCGATGACGTTGAAGAAGTCGAACGGTGACGGGTGCCGGAACAGCCAGCGCGTTGTGTACTCGCGCAGGCCGCGGTGCAGCACATCCTCGCCGATGACCGCACCCAGTGCGCGCAGCAGTGTGCCCGGCTTCGTGTAGACCGCGACACCGTACTGCGGCCCGATACCGAACAGGTCGGGTTCCGTCATGATCGGACGCTCGATGTCGGTGCCCGCGATCCGCAGATACGCGTTCTGTGTGGCCAGCTCCGGCGTCTCGCCCGCGAAATAGTCGCGCATGGATAGATCCTCCACGTACGAGACCAGACCCTCATCCTGCCAGGCGTACATCGTCTCGTTCGAGCCGACCATCATCGGCCACCACTCGTGCGCGATCTCGTGGCTGAGCACCGAGTACAGCGACTGCGGTGTGCGCGAGCCGCCGATGAACACGAGCATCGGGTATTCCATCCCGCCGACGGGTCCCTCAGCGGCACTGATGTGCGGATAGATGTAGGGGCCCCAGCGCTCCGCGTGGAACGCCGTCGCATGCCGCATGTAACGGGCGGCCTCGTCCCACGCCGAGGCGCCGGGGCGATACAGCGCATTCACCAGGACGGGCGCAGCCTCATTGGCGCCCTGCCACGTCACACGCGTGGCATCCCACAGGTAGCGGTTCGATGTCGCGAACGCGAAGTCACGAACATCACGCGCGCGGAAGCGCCACGTGAGCTGACCGCCCGGCTCGCGCATCGTTGCAACGCCCTGCTCCAGGTCCTCCGGCGTCACCACGTTCACGATCTCGTCCTGCGCGAGCGCGCGGGCGATGCGCTGGCGGATATCGTCGGTCAGTACCTCCGCGGCGTTGTCCAGTTCGCCCGTGGCAGTCACGAGCCAGCCCTCCGGAACGGTCAGCTGCACTTCGAAGTCGCCGTACTCCAGGTAGAACTCGCCGTTGGTCCAGTACGGCCGGTCGTGCCAGCCGCGCAGGTCGTCATACACGGCGACCTGCGGATACCACTGCGCGACCACGAACGCCTCGTTGTTCGAATGACCCGTGCGCGGAGCGCCGGGCGGAGGCACCACGAAGTCCCAGCCGATCTCCAGCTCCAGGCTGCCGCCGGGGATCAGACCGCGTGCGAGATCCACCCACATGAGTGTGCCGTCGATGCGATAGCCGGCCCGGCCGGCCGCAGCAGCGCCCTCGTCGACTTCGACGTTGTTTACGACGACCCGGTTCACGCCCACGCCGCCGGTGACCGGCACGCGACGCACACGCTGCACGCCTTCACTGAATGCGTTCTGGTACAGGTGCAGCAGGACGCTGCGCAGTGTGTCGGACGAGTTGTTCCGGTACACGACTACCTGCTCGCCCCGCACCCTGGCGGTCGCAGGATCCAGTTCCGCTTCGATGCGGTACTCGACGCGCTGCTGCCAGTACTCGGGCCCGGGCCGGCCAACCATTGTCCGCGTGCCGCTTTCGACTGCGGCTGCGAACGCATTCGAAACGCGCACCGGCCGAACCGCGGTGCGCGCCCGCTCTTCCACCACCACGACAGGCGGCTCGACGGGAACCGGTGCCGGCGGCGTCTGTACGGGTGCAGCGCACGCCGCCAGGACGAGCGCTGTCGAGCAGCCCCACAGCCTCATGTGTCCACCTCGGGTTCAGTTGTCACTGTTCGCGGTCGCTGAGAATGATCAGTCCGTGCGGCGATCCGCTCCCCATCGTATCCATCATCACGATCGTCACGACCCGTGTCGACGACAGCACCAGCAGCGGCAGATCGATCAGCACGTCCGTCCCGCCGGCTGAAGTCACACGCACCTGGTAGGTAGTCGATTCCACTACCATATACTCTGATGCATTGCCGAATGCCACCGATGTCAGCATCGGTGTGGACGCCGTCAGAGGTGTGCCGGGCTCGCCGACATGGATGTCGACGACACCCGCGGTCGGCGCGGCATGAACGAACCGGATCCTCGTCTCACCCGTATCGGCAGGCGTCGGGTCGTCAACGAGCACGATCGGCATGATCTCGCCCGCCCGACCCGCCGCCAGCACCGTGTAGGCCGTGCCGGAATCGAACAGCGTTTGGAGATCGATCAGGGCTTCCGTCTCACCCGCCACCACCAGCCGGAGCTGGCGATCCCCGCTCTCGACAGTGTAGCGCTCGGACAGCTCCGCGTACTCCAGCACGGTACGCGTGACACCCTCGAGCACCACGTCCAGACGCGGCGTTTCCGGGGCTGCGTGCAGCACGCGAACCGTAGCGTCCAGTCTCAGTTCGGGCCCCGTTGTCTCACTGCACGCGCCCAGAAGCACCACCGCGGCAAGCAGAGCCATCCCGACCTTCATCATTTACCGCCTCCTGTATGCAGACCCTCACCCGTCAATGCAGCATTCGTGCGACGCCGTCCGGCGTATCGCTCTTGCGCGGCCGCCCCGCCCTTCCGACCTTGGCAGCATGCCTCCACGCAAGAGACGCGGCGGGACCGGCGGGGTCTCCCTGCGACCGGCCCCGAAGGGACGTGAAGTCGATACTCAGGCGCTCACCGAGGTGCGCGCCCTTCTCGGCGACGCACCGCGCCGGGCAGACCTCCTGATCGAGCACCTCCACCGCATCCAGGACGCGTTCGGCTGCCTCACTACGGCACACCTGACTGCACTCGCGCGCGAGATGTCGCTCGCACCGGCGGAGGTGTACGAGGTTGCGACGTTCTACCACCACTTCGACATCGTCCGCGACGGCGAGGCGCCGCCCGCGCCGGTCACGGTCCGCATCTGTGAGTCGATCTCCTGTCACCTCGCCGGCGCCGGCCCACTGCTGGAGACACTCCGGCGCGCGGCGGGTGATACCGTCCGCGTGATCGCGGCGCCATGTGTCGGCCGCTGCGACCGCGCACCCGTCGCCGTGGTCGGCCGCAACCCCATCGACCGGGCCACACCCGCGATGGTACGCGACGCGGTCAACGGCCGGCGGACGGAAGCACCGCTGCCCCCGTACGAGGAATACGCGGCATATCGCGCGGAGAGCGGGTACGAGACACTTCTCGCCTGCCGGTCCGGCCTGCGCAGCGTCGATGATGTGATGGCCGCGGTCGGCACGGCCGGCCTGCGCGGCCTCGGCGGGGCCGGATTCCCGACCTCGCAGAAGTGGGGTTATGTGCGCGCCGAGCCCGGCCCGCGCATTGTCGCCATCAATGCGGACGAGGGTGAGCCCGGCACGTTCAAGGATCGTCACTGCATGGAGACGGCCCCGCACCGCGTCATCGAAGGCGCGTTCATCGCCGCGTGGGCGGTCGACGCGGATGACGTGTTCATCTACCTGCGCGACGAGTACGCGGCGTGCCGGGCCATCCTCACCCGGGAAATCGAGGCACTCTACGCCGATCCGCCCTGCGAGCTGCCGCGCATGCACCTGCGGCGCGGCGCCGGCGCCTACATCTGCGGCGAAGAGTCTTCGCTGATCGAATCGATCGAGGGCAAGCGCGGCGAGCCGCGACTGCGGCCGCCGTTCCCCGCACAGGCGGGTGTATTCGGCCGGCCGACACTCGTGCAGAACGTCGAGACGGTGTACTGGCTGCGCAGCATCATCGAGGAGGGCGCTGCGGAGTTCGAAGCACTGGGCCGCGCGGAGCATCCGGGCGCGCGCTTCTTCTCCGTGAGCGGACGCGTCCGGAACCCCGGCGTGTATCTCGCGCCCAACGGAATCACCGCGCGTGAACTGATCGAGTACGCCGGCGGCATGCTCGACGGCCACACGTTCTACGGCTACCTGCCGGGCGGCGCTTCCGGTGGAATCCTCCCCGCATCGCTCGGCGACGAACCGCTCGATTTTCGATCGCTCGACGAGTACGGCTGCTTCGTCGGTTCCGCTGCAGTCGTCGTATTCTCCGACCGTGACAGCGCAAAGGAAGTTGCGCAGAACCTGATGCACTTCTTCGCACACGAGTCCTGCGGCAAGTGCACGCCGTGCCGCGTCGGCACCGCAAAGGCGGACGTGCTGATGCGCGCAAAAACCTGGCAGCTCCCGCTGCTGAACGACCTCGCCGATGTGATGAATGACGCATCGATCTGCGGACTCGGTCAGGCTGCACCCAACCCGCTGCGCAGCGTGCAGCGCTTCTTCCCGGACGAGATGTCCGACCGCGTCGACATGAGCGGGCGCATCGACCTGAACGCGAGGCGTCGATGAGCGGTATCGACGGACTCTCGACCAGCGCGCCGCTCGCCGACCTGGAGCGCCCCGATCAGAGCGCCAATCCGCTCGGGCCGCAGGGCGCCGAGACCGCCATCCATCGCCTCGAGACGCGGCTGGGCTGGATCCGGAACGGTGATTACGAGGGCGACAATGTCGTGTTCACGCTCGACGGCATAGAGATCGAAGCGTTCCCCGGCGAGACCATCCTCGAAGCTGCGGAGCGCCACAACGTCGAGATCCCGCGCCTCTGCCATATGGATGGGATGCGCCCGGACGGCAACTGCCGGGCGTGCGTCGTCGAGGTCGACAGCGAACGCGTCCTCGCACCCTCCTGCTGCCGGCGTCCTGCGACCGGCATGGACGTTCGCACGGCCAGCGAGCGCGCGCTGAAGTCACAGCGCATGGTCGTCGAGCTGCTGCTCTCCGACATGCCCGAGCACCCGCACGACCCCGACTCCGAACTGACGTACTGGGCGAAGCAGCTCGGCGTCGAGTCCGCACGCTTCCCGGCGCGCGCACAGCCGGCATCGGATTTCTCGCACGCCGGCATCGAAGTCCGCCTCGACGCCTGCATCCAGTGCACCCGCTGCGTGCGCGCGTGCCGTGAAGTGCAGGTCAACGATGTCATCGGCTATGCCAGCCGCGGCTCCGCCGCGAAGATCGTGTTCGATCTCGATGACCCCATGGGCGAGAGCACGTGTGTCGGCTGCGGCGAATGCGTGCAGGCGTGTCCGACGGGTGCACTGCTGCCCTCGCTGCCGGCCATCGTCGCTGGCGAGATGATGGCGCGCACGCCGGAACAGCCGATGCCGATGCCAGCCGCCAGTCACGGACCCATGATCCGCGCCGGTTCATACGACGCCGCCCTGATGGGTGCCGCGTACATCGATCAGGCCGGTGGAGCAGGTGGCGAAGCCCCCGGAGCGGGTGCAGGTGCGAGTGCGGGTGCGAGTGCAAGTGCGGGTGCGGGTGCGGACTCCGATACGAGTGGTACTCCAGGTGCGCAGCCCGACGCTACGGTACCTGGTGCGCCCGGCGCGGCACGACCCGTCCGGCTCATTCCACTCGTTCAGTTGAACGGTGCGCGCGTCCCCGCCGCGGGATACGCGAAGCCCGACGCGAGTGTCGATTCGCTCTGTCCTTATTGCGGCGTCGGCTGCCAGACGACGTACCATGTCGCGGACAACCGTATCCTGAGCGTGAGCGGCCGCGATGGTCCGTCGAACCAGGAACGGCTGTGCGTGAAGGGGCGCTTCGGCTTCGACTACGTGCACCACCCGCAGCGGCTGCTGCGTCCGCTCGTCCGGCGCGAGGGCGTCCCGAAGGATCCGAACGTGCTCGTTGATCCGGCGAACCCGTCGGACACTTTCCGCGAAGCGTCATGGGAGGAAGCGCTCGACCTGGCCGGCAACGGCCTGCGCCGCATCCGCGACTCGCTCGGGCCCTGGGCGCTGGCCGGCTTCGGCTCCGCGAAGGGCAGTAACGAGGAGGCGTACCTCTTCCAGAAACTGGTGCGCACGGGCTTCGGCACGAACAATGTCGACCACTGCACGCGCCTGTGCCACGCCTCGTCGGTCGCGGCACTCATGGAGGGCCTGAACTCGGGCGCTGTTTCGAACCAGGTGGACGATGTGAAGCATGCGGAGTGCTTCATCATCATCGGCGCCAACCCGACCGTGAATCATCCCGTCGCCGCGACGTTCATGAAGAACGCGATCGAACGGGGGGCGAAGCTGATTCTGATCGACCCGCGCCGCACGGAACTGTCGCGACTGGCAACGCACTTCCTCCAGTTCCGGCCGGACACGGACGTGGCGCTGCTGAACGCGCTGCTGCACACCATCGTCGAGGAGGACCTGATCGACCGCGCGTTCATCGATGAGCGCACGACCGGCTTCGATGACCTCGTGCAGACACTCCGCCCGTACAGTCCCGAGGCGATGCAGCACATGTGCGGTATTCCCGCGGACGAGATTCGTGCAGCCGCGCGGCTCTATGCGACGTCGCGTGCCTCGATGATCTTCTGGGGGATGGGCATATCACAGCACGTGCATGGCACGGACAATTCCCGCTGCCTCATCGCGCTCGCACTCATCACGGGCCAGATCGGCCGTCGCGGTACAGGCCTGCATCCGCTGCGCGGCCAGAACAACGTGCAGGGTGCGTCCGACATGGGCCTCATCCCGATGGTGTATCCGGACTACCAGTCCGTCGAGGATGCGGACGTGCGCGCGTTCTTTGCCGACCTGTGGAACGCGCCCAACCTCGATGCCCGCAAGGGACTCACGGTCGTCGAGATCATCAACGCGTGCCGGCGCCGTGAGATCCGCGGCATGTACATCATGGGCGAGAACCCCGCGATGTCGGATCCCGATGTGCAGCACGCGCGGCAGGCGCTGGCGATGCTCGACTGTCTCGTGGTGCAGGACATCTTCCTCACCGAGACCGCATCATTCGCTGACGTGATCCTGCCTGCCTCGGCGTTTCCCGAGAAGACCGGCACGTTCACGAACACCGACCGTCGCGTGCAACTGGGCCGCAAGGCGCTCGAGATGCCGGGCGAGGTGCGGCAGGACCTCGAACTGATCCAGCAGCTGGCGCGTCGTCTGGGTCTGAAATGGAGCTACGACGGGCCGGCCGATGTGTGGGCGGAGATCCGGAAGGCCGTATCGAGCTGTGCGGGTATCACGTGGGACCGGCTCGAGAACGAGCACGGCGTCACCTATCCGTGCGTAAACGAGGGAGACCCGGGCGAGGAGGTCATCTTCGTCGACCGCTTCCCGACCGCTGACGGCCGTGCGCGGATCGTTCCGGCCGACTTCATACCGGCCGATGAGTTGCCGGACGCCGACTATCCATTCGTGCTCATTACCGGCCGCCTGCTCGAGCACTGGCATACCGGCGCCATGACGCGCAGGGCCGGCGTCCTCGATGCGATAGAGCCCGTCCCGACGGTGAGCGTCCATCCGGCCGATCTGGAGGAGCTCGGCATCGAGGCTGGCGCGCCGATCGGACTTCAGACGCGGCGCGGCGGGCTGGTCGCGATCGCACGCCGTGATTCCGGCATGCCGGTCGGCTCGATCTTCATGCCATTCGCATACGTCGAAGCTGCCGCCAACATTCTGACAAACCCGAAGCTCGACCCGTTCGGCAAGATTCCCGAGTTCAAGTTCTGCGCGGTCAGGCTGCGGCAGGCCTCGGAGAGCGAACTCGAGGGATCGACGTATGGGGCCGCTTCGGAGGTTTCGGCTCCTGCCGATACCTGACCCCGGAGGCCCCCGCTGATGGCGAAGTGGTATTGAATGCCGATCTCCAGAATCGTCGGACTGGCGCGGCGACGGTTTCAGGAGGAACGGGCAAGCTTGTTCCTGAAAGTGCTCCAGCCTGAAAGAGGCGCGACAGTCCTCAATATCCCGGGCCCCGAGCGAAACCCTGCGAATCGCCAGGTTTCGCCCTGACGTGAATCCCCGCCTGGAACCTGCTATATTGCCCGAATACGGCTGAACTCTGGAGGAACATTGGCCAGTGTGGAAGCGGCTGCAGCGGTCGAAACCGCCCCGCCGCTCACTCTATCGCAACGTGCTGCCGCATACGTGGAGCTGACGAAGCCGGGCATCGTGCGGATGGTGCTCGTGACGGCCGGCACCGGCTTCTTCCTCGCGTCCGCGACCGGGCACCCGCTCGACTTCATGCTGCTGCTGAGCACACTGCTGGGCATCGGCCTGGCCGCCAGCGGCGCGTGCGGCCTCAACGAGTACGTGGAGTGGGAAGCGGACGCGCTGATGCGCAGGACGGCGGCCAGGCCCGTACCTTCCAGCCGTATGACTCCGCGGGCCGCGCTGCTGTTCTCCAGCCTTCTCGTGCTGCTCGGTCTCGCGCACCTCCAGCTTTTCGTGGGGTCCGTCACCGCCGCACTCGTTGCACTGACCGTCGTGACGTATGTTTTCATCTACACGCCGCTCAAGCGGCGCTCGTGGACTGCGACGCTGGTCGGGGCCGTGCCGGGAGCACTGCCGATCCTCGCGGGATGGAGTGCGGGTGGCGGCGGCATGACCGCACCCGGCTTCGCGCTGTTCGCGATCCTGTTTCTCTGGCAGATGCCGCACTTCTACGCACTCGCGTGGATCTACCGCGACGACTATAGACGCGGCGGGTTCCGCATGCTCACGACGCTCGATCCATCGGGAGTTCGCACCGGACGGCAGATCGTGTTTTTCGGCGTGCTGCTGCTGCTCGCCAGTGTGGTCCCGACGCAGCTGGGCCTGACCGGTGGCCTGTATCTCGCATCCGCTCTCGTTCTCGGCGTGCCGTTTCTGGCACTCGGCGGTGCCATGGCGCTGCGCCGGGATGACCGCCGGGCGATGCGACTCTTCCTCGGATCCGTCGCGTATCTGCCGCTGCTGCTGCTTACCATGGTGATCGACCGTCTGATCGGCTGAGACATTACGGAGGCTGACATGAAGCGACCGCAGTCAACGCTCGTCCGAGGCGCAATCACCGGCATTACGGGCGCTGCCACGCTCGCGGTGTTCTTCTTCATCGTGGACCTCGTCCGCGGCACGCCGCTCAGCACCCCGACGTTCCTGGCAAGCGTGACGACCGGCGGTGACGCCGCGGACGGAGGCCTGGTCCTCATCGCGCTCTATTCACTGATCCACTTCGCGCTCTTCATTGCGATCGGTGTTGCCGTGACATGGGTGCTCGAACGAACACGACTCCGTCCGCACTTCCTGCTCGGCGCCATTCTCGGACTGCTGCTTTTCGACATCCTGTTCTATGCGGGTGTCATCATCACGGGTGAGAATGTCGTGCGCGCCATTGGCTGGGCTGAAGTGCTCGCCGGCAACGTCATCGCGGGCGTCGCGATGTTCGCATACCTCCAGGCGACTGCGCCTGAAGGCACGCCCGCGTGGAGTGAGACGTTCACCGGCAACCGCGTCATCCGGGAGGGCATGATCGCCGGCCTCCTGGGCGCGTCGGCCGTCGCGCTCTGGTTCCTGGCAATCGACCTGATCGCAGGACGCCTCTTCTATACTCCGGCCGCTCTCGGCTCCGCCGTCTTCCTCCAGGCGGAGAGTCCCGAGACGATCAGCATCTCCGCCGGCATCATCGCCGGCTACAGCGTCGTCCACGTGCTGGGATTCATCGGGATCGGGATCATTGCGGCAGCACTCGTGCTGCGCGCCGAAGTGGAGCCTTCCGTGCTGCTCGGGGCCGTGCTCCTGTTCGTGACGATGGAGGCCTTCGTGATCGGCCTCATCGCGATTCTCGCCGCGTGGCTGCTCGATACGATCGGCTGGTGGACGATTGCGGCGGCAAACCTGATCGCGGCGGTCGCAATGGGCGTGTACCTGTGGCGTGCGCACCCGGCACTGCGCGAAGAACTGCGGCGCGAGAGCCTGGAGGAGCCGGCGCTCTCACGGTGACACTGCAGGATCACATCAAACGGTCCCGCATCACAGCCGACGGTGACACTGCAGGATCACATCTCCCGATCGAGCAGTCTTACGGCAGACAGCACCGTACGCACTGCCCGCGCGTAGAAGCCCGGTTGAATCCCGCTCAACTCATCCGTGTGGCGGTGATAGTCGGGGTGATCCTCCACGCCGAAGTACAGGAACGGAATGCCCGCGCGATGGAACGCCGCGTGGTCTGATGCGTTCGTCCAGTCATCGGACGGTCGCGCCGCAGGGCGGTCGTGTCCCGGTATCAGCGTCACTTCCGCGCCTGCCGCGACGCGCTCCACATACGGCAGCAGCTGCGGATAGTGGGATGTCCCTGCAACATAAAGTTCGCCCGCGTCGTTGCGACCGACCATGTCCATGTTGATGTTCAGCACTATCGCCCGAACGTCTACCGGCGGGCTGTCCACGAACGCATGTGCACCCCGCAGTCCGCCCTCCTCCGCATCGAGCGCGGCGAAGATGATCGAGTGGCGCGGCTGATTGCGGACGAAGTGGTCGGCGATCGCCAGCAGGGCCGCTGTACCCGACGCATTGTCGTCCGCACCGTTGTAAATGTCGCCGTTCCGGATGCCGAGATGATCGTAGTGTGCGGTGATCACGATGTAACGCTCCGGCACTGCCGATCCGCGCACCTGTCCGACGACATTAGTGCCCGTCCTGCTGGTGTCCCCGCGCGTGAACGAGAACGGATAAAGGTACGTGCTCGTACCGATCGGCTGGATGCCGCGCTCGCGGAACGAGCGTTCGAGGAACGCGCGCGCTCTCGCATTTCCCGGCGTGCCGACCATACGCCCTTCCATCGAATCGTGCGCGAGCACGCCGATGTCATGCATCAGTCGCGCGGAGTCGATGGCGACCGGCGCCTGCGCTGTCCTCTCCACCGCCCCGCCCGGCGGCGTACACGCGCCGATTAGAAGTGCGAGCGGCAGGCAGTACCCGAGTTTTGACATCATTTCAGACAACACTCCGTTCGTAAACGCAGGTACGGGCTTCGGCACACAGTACAGGCCGCTCCCGCATCCCGCCCGGGTTTCGAAAACCGGACTTAGTAACCGGCAGCACCTGAGTCCGCGTCCCGCCGATCAGCAGCGCCAACGCGCTGGCCGGTCCGCGGATCAATCATGATGGCGTGCACACTGCCCTGCCCGCCGCCCATGCGCACGTCGTGACCCATCGCGCGAAGGCGCTCGATCGCCTCGTCCGTGGCGCCGTCCGCCTCGATGCTGATGCGGTCCGGCAGCCACTGGTGGTGCATCCGCTTCGCAGCCACCGCCTCCTCGATCGGCATCTGATGATCGACGATGTTCAACACGATCTGCATCACCGTATTGATGATAGTGCGGCCGCCCGGACTTCCGAACACGGCGATCAACTGACCGTCGCGGGCGAGGATCGATGGCGTCATGCTCGATATCATGCGCTGCTCCGGCCTGGCGAGGTTCGGCTCGGTACCGACCAGCCCGGTCTCGGTCGTGAGGCCGGGACGCGCGTTGAAGTCACCCATCTCGTTGTTGAGCAGGAATCCCGCGCCGGGCACGACGATCCTGGAGCCGTATCCCTGTTCGAGCGTGTACGTCACGCTGACAGCCAGGCCGCTGCCGTCGACGACGGAATAATGCGTCGTCTCCTCGCTCTCGACCGGCATCACCAGATCCGTGGTCGCGGATACGCCCGCCCGGCTCGGATCAATTTCGCGGCGCAATTCCGCCGCGTACTCCTTGCTCGTGAGCCGTGCTACGGGCACATCGGCGAACTCCGGATCAGCCACGTACTGCGCCCGGTCGCGGTACGCACGCCGCATCGCCTCGGCGAGGTGATGGATATAGGGCGCCGTATTGTGGCCCATGCTGCGGAGGTCGTATGCCTCCAGGATGTTCAGCATCTCCACCATCGCCACACCGCCGCTGCTCGGCGGCGCCATGCTGATGATGTCGTAGCCGCGGTACGTGCCCGTCACCGGCGTCATCTCGCGCGGCTCGTAGCGCTCGAGGTCCTCCATCGTGATCATGCCGCCGCCGCGCTGCATCTCAGCGGCGAGCAGCCGTGCCGTCTCGCCCTTGTAAAAGCCGTCGCGCCGGTTCAGCCGGATGCGGTCCAGCGTCTGCGCGAGATCCGGCTGTGTCCATACGT